>CACWWM010000155.1 GCA_902764565.1 uncultured Eubacteriales bacterium | reverse complement strand
GCCCATGGCCGCTTCCCTGGAGGAATGCGACGCCATGCTCCGGGCCCGGGACGAAAGCGGCAAAAAGCTGTCGATTATCGCCCAGAATCGTTTTCGCAAGCCCATCCGCGATTTGAAGGCGCTGCTGGACAGCGGCATCGCAGGGCCTGTTCGCTGCGCCCAGGTGGATTCCTTCTGGTGGCGGGGCCATTGCTACTATGATCTGTGGTGGCGGGGCACCTGGGAAAAGGAAGGCGGCGGCTGCACCCTGAACCACGCCGTGCATCATATTGATATGCTGGGCTGGATGATGGGCCTGCCGGAGCGTGTGACCAGCGTGCTGGCCAACACCGCCCACGACAACGCCGAGGTGGAGGATCTTTCCATGTCCATCCTGGAGTACCCCGGCGCGCTGGGTCAGCTCACCGCCTCCGTGGTGCATCACGGCGAGGAACAAGCCCTCACCTTCCAATGCGAAAAGGCCAAGCTGGCGGCCCCCTTCTCCACGTTCGCCTCCGCGTCCAAGCCCAACGGCTTCCCGGTGCGGGACGAAGCCCTGGAGGCGGAAATCAAAGCCTTCGCCGACAGCCTGCCGCCCCTCCCCTATGAGGGCCACGATGGGCAGATCGACAACATGCTTTCCGCCATTGAGACCGACGTCCTGCCCGCCATCAGCGGCGAGGACGGGCGGCTGACCCTGGAGCTGATCACCGCCATTTATAAGGCCGGTTCTCTGAAACAGGCCGTATCCCTGCCCCTGCAAAAGGACGATCCCTTCTATACCGTTGCGGGTATCCGGGTTCATGCGCCCCATTTCTACGAAAAAAACGTTTCCCGGATGGAATTGGGCGACAGCGATATTACCCTGGGCAGCTTCGATAAGAAGCAGGCGTCCAGAAACGATAAGGAGGATATAACACCATGAGCAACGTAAGCTCCGGCATGAATTACGCGCCCAAGGGCAAGCCTCAGCCGGTGGTAAAGCCCGGCGAGTTCGTTTTTTCCGCCGTGCGGCTGGATCATGGCCACATCTTCGGCATGTGCAACGGCCTGACGGAAGCGGGCGGCACCCTGAAATACGTGTACGACCGGGACCCGAAAAAGGTGGAAGCGTTTCTCAAAGCGTTCCCCCAGGCCAAGCCCGCCCGCAGCGAGGAAGAAGCAATAGAAGATCAGAATACGCATATGATCGCCGGGGCGGCAGTGACAAGCCAGCGCTGCGAGCTGGGCCTGAAAGTCCTGGCCGCGGGCAAGGACTATTTCACCGACAAGGCCCCCTTCACCACCCTGGATCAGCTCAGCAGCGCAAAAGAGATGGTGAAGAAAACCAACCGGCGCTATATGGTCTATTACAGCGAACGTCTCCACGTGGAGGGCGCGGTGCTTGCCGGGTATATGGTGGAGCAGGGCCTGATCGGCAAAGTGGTGAACGTGGTGGGCTTCGGGCCCCACCGGCTGATGGCAGACCGGCGGCCGGACTGGTTCTTCATCAAGGAAAACTACGGCGGCATCCTGTGCGATATCGGCAGCCATCAGATCGAACAGTATCTGCACTTCGCGGGCGAGGAAGACGCGAAAGTGATTTCCAGCCGCATCGCCAATTACGGCAATCCGGAGCACCCCGAGCTGGACGATTTCGGCGACTGCGCCATCACCGGCAAAAACGGCGCCACCAACTACTTCCGGGTGGACTGGTTCACCCCGGACGGGCTGCGCACCTGGGGCGACGGGCGCACCCTGATCTTGGGCACCAAGGGATACATTGAAATCCGCAAATATATCGACGTTGCCCGGGAAGCCGAGGGCGGCAATCACGTGTACCTGGTGAACGGCGACGGCGAAAAGTACGTGAACGCCACCGGCGCGACCGGCTACCCCTTCTTCGGCCAGTTGATCTTAGACAGCCTGAACCGCACCGAAAACGCCATGACCCAGGCCCACGCCTTCAAGGCGGCGGAGCTGTGCCTCCAGGCCCAGGCCCAGGCCGTCGATTTAACGCCGGGCCTGCCGGGAAGAAAATAAAAAACTGCCGTCGTGATCCGGCGCAGCGCCGGAAGCGGCAAAGGAGCGCGGCGCTCGAAATGTATTTTTATTAGTGCTTCTGCATATTGCATCATTCGCCGCATCCGAAACGCCGCGTCTGCCGGGAAAAGTCGCATCCGTCCTGTATAATGCTGAATTTTGCATCACAGGGGTATCTTCTTGGCAACTTTTGGTTAGAAGCCTTCAGCCCGGAACGTCGGATTCGGTTCTTTTTTTGCCGTTTTCCATGGTTTCCGCTTGACATCGGCCCCGGGGCACTGTATAATGGATGTAACATCATAAAGGAGGTTCATCCATGAAAAAGCTGTTGTCTGTTTTGCTGGCGGCCATGATGCTGCTGGCGGTGGTTTCCGCTTACGCCGAACTGAAGGTCGGCACCTACGATCCCGCTTCCGCCGGAAACGTGGAACTGCGTTTCGGCTGGTGGGGCAACCAGAAGCGTGACGCCGTCACCCTGGAAGCCCTGAACTTCTTCACCGAAAACTATCCCAACATCACCTTCAACCCCAACGCCCAGAACTGGAGCAACTACTGGGCCCTGATGAGCACCTACGCTTCCAATAACGACCTGCCCGACATCATGCAGCAGGACTACGCTTACCTGCAGCAGTGGGTGGAAGCCGGCGATCTGCTGGACCTGACCCCCTACGTTGAAAGCGGCGCCCTGGATGTGAGCGGCCTGTCCGACAGCATCCTCAAGAGCGGCATGGTGGGCGACGGCCTGTACGCCCTGTGCGCCGGCGTGAACGCCCCCTCCCTGCTGTATAACAAGACCCTCACCGACTCCCTGGACATCACCGTGCCCGACAACATGACCTGGGACGAATTTGAAGAAATCTCCCGCAAGATTTTCGCTGCCCGCGGCATCGGCGTGGCCTACGGCGAAGGCAACTCCGAAAACCCCCTGACCTATTACGCCCGCGGCCTGGGCTACAATGCCCTGTGGGACGCCAACGGCGTGCTCCCCACCGCTGAGGAAATGGCCGGCTATTATGCCCGCCTGCTCAAGTGCGTTTCCGAAGGCTGGATGTTCAACACCGACCAGCAGGCCAACGTGCAGACCACCGGCGACCTGAACATGCATCCCCTCGTATTCGGCGCTACCGACGACGTGCGTACCTGGTGCGCTTTCGCCTTCTCCAACCAGCTGGCCGCTTTCCAGGCTGCCGCTACCGCTGACGGCATCGAGCTGGGCATCGTGGCCTGGCCCAGCGAGAACCCCCAGGCTTCCAACTACATGAAGCCCGGCCAGTTCTTCTCCGTCACCACCGACACCAAGAATCCCGATCTGGCCGTCGCTTTCCTGAACTACCTGATCAACGATCCTCAGGGCAACATCAAGCTGCAGGCTGAACGCGGCGTGCCCGCCAACAGCGCCATGGCCGTGGAAATCGCGGACGAACTGAACAAGCTGGACGCCACCTACGGCACCGCTGCCGAGTACCTGGCCATCGTGGCGGAAAACAGCTCCCCCATCTTCCCGCCGCTTCCCGCCTATGCCGGCACCGCCAATGACGAAGTGATCAAGTATCTGAGCGACGAAATGCTGGCCCCCAATCCCAGCATGACCGCCGAAGAAGCGGGCGCCTATTTCGTGGAAAACGTGAACGATCTGGCGGCGAACTACTAATCTTTCCTTTCGATCTTAACGCAAGGGCTGAATAGCCCGTGAAAGGAGGGCGCCCTCTGGACGCCCTCTTTTCTTCAATCTAAGCCATCTTAGATAAAGGAGGGGAAGCTCCCTTGTCCACCAAGGCCATCAAGCGGGAAAGGGCGCCCTTTCAGGCGTGGCTGCAAAAGGAATCCACGGCCGGGCTGGTGTTCAGCCTGCCCTTTATTCTCGGCTTCCTGATGTTCATGGCCATTCCCATGGGCCTTTCTCTGTATTATTCCTTCTGCAAATACGATATCCAGACCGCGCCGCAATGGATCGGCCTGGATAACTACGTGAAGATTTTCACGAACGACAAAATCTTCTCCAAAGCCCTGGGCGTTACCTGCTACTTCGCTTTGGTGGGCACGCCGCTGAAGGTGATCTTCGCCCTGATCGTGGCCCTGATCCTGAACCATAAGTCCAAGGCCATCGGCCTGTACCGGGCGGTGTATTACCTGCCCTCCATCATCGGCGGCAGCGTGGCCGTGGCCATCCTGTGGCGCAGGATCTTTGAATCCAACGGCACCCTGAACGCCATCCTGTCCACGGTGTTCCCCGGCATGGCCAGCTATAACTGGTTCAGCGAAGGCCCCGCCATTTGGGTGCTGATTATTCTGACGGTGTGGCAGTTCGGCTCCTCCATGCTGATCTTCCTGTCCTCCTTAAAGCAGATCCCCCGGGAGCTGTACGAAGCGGCGGACGTGGACGGCGCCACCAAGTTCCATCAGTTCTGGACCGTGACCCTGCCCCTGCTCACCCCCACCATTTTCTTCAACCTGGTGCAGCAGACCATCAACTCCTTCCTGGCCTTCACCCAGTCCAAGCTGATCACCAACGGCGCGCCCCGTAACTCCACCCTATTCTACACGGTGTACCAGTACAACAAGGCGTTCCCCGCTTCCGGCAAGAGCCAGATGGGCTACGCCTCCGCCCTGGCCTGGATCATGCTGCTGATCGTGTCCCTCGTTACCATTCTGCTCTTCTGGACCCGGAAAAAATGGGTCTATGACGGCTGAGGAAGGGGATGAGCAGCATGACGAGCAAGAAAATCAAAACGGTCGTTTTCCATGTGCTGGTCGGCATCGGCGGCCTCATCATGGTCTATCCCCTGCTGTGGATGGCCCTCAGCTCCTTTAAGCCCACCGAAATGGTGCTGCCCACCTCCAGAGAACTGATTCCCACCCAGTGGACCCTGGATAACTATATTAACGGCTGGAAGGGCTTCATGGGCTACACCTTCGGCACCTTCTTCCTGAATTCGTTCCTCATCGCCTTCACCGCCACCTTCGGCACCCTGATTTCCTCCGCGTTTGTGGCTTTCGCCCTCCAGCGGCTGCAATTCAAGGGCAAGAAGCTGCTGTTCACCCTGGTGCTGTCCACCATGATGCTGCCCGCGCAGATTCTGATGATCCCGCAGTTCATGTGGTACCGCCATCTGAATTGGGTAGGCACCTACTATCCCATGATCCTGCCCTATTTCTTCGCCATCCAGGGCTTCTTCGTGTACCTGATCATGAACTTCATCGGCGGCATTCCCAAGGATCTGGACGAATCGGCCAAGATCGACGGCTGCTCCTACTACGGCACGTTCTTCCGCATCATCCTGCCCCTGATCGTGCCCGCGCTGGTCACTTCCGCCATCTTCTCCTTCATCTGGCGCTGGGATGACTACCTCTCCGCCCTGCTGTACGTGAACCGCGCCAACATGCGCCCCGTGGCCCTGGCGCTGCAATTGTTCAGCGACCCGTCCTCCGGTTCGGATATCGGCTCCACCCTGGCCATGTCCACCCTGTCCATTGTGCCCGCCACCATCATCTTCCTGATCTTCCAGAAGTCCCTGGTGGAAGGCATCGCCACCACCGGCATCAAGGGGTAAACCTGTTTTCAGAGGGGCTGCGCTGCGCAGTCCCTTCTTTCGTTGATCTGCATTTGTTTCTTCAAGGACACTTTAAGTTAGCGTGGAGTTTGGAGGGTGGAGAGTGGAGTTTTGATTTGTCTGTCACTTTTGAATAATAACTTGCAGGACAAACTGTGAATCACTATATATAACTCCACCC
>CACWWM010000154.1 GCA_902764565.1 uncultured Eubacteriales bacterium | reverse complement strand
ACAAGCTGTTCTATATCTGGTACATGCTCTGCGCGGTGATCGCCGCCGATTACGGCTTTGAGCTGCTGGACAAGCTGAAAGGCATGCGCGCCCGGCCCGTGGTCGCCGTCCTGTGCTGTGTGCTTTTCTTCTCCACCGGCATTTTGGCCGTGGCCCGGGAAGCCAACAGCGATTATGAAATCTTTTCCGCAACGGACGTGGCGGCGGCGGAATACGTGGAGAACAGCACCGCCCAGGACGCCATGTTCATGACCGGCGACCAGCACCGCAATTTCGTCAGCAGTCTGGCCGGGCGGCGCATCGTCTGCGGCCCCGACCTGTGGCTCAGCTTCCACGGATATGATAATTCGGAGCGCCACGCCGACGTGAAAGCCTTCTACGCCGATCCTGCGGGCCACCTGGACATTTTGGAAAAATACGGGGTGGATTATATCCTTGTGGGCGATTGGGAGCGGGGCGGCATGACGGTGAACGAACAGGCCATGCGCCGCCTGTTCCCGGCGGTCTACGAAAGCGAATACCAAAACGTGGTCATTTTCGAGGCCAAGGTGCAGGAGGAAGCCCTATGGTAAGGCGTTTCCTGCTCTATTCCCAGCATCACGGCCGCCCGGTGAAGGCGCTGTTTGCGGAAACCATGAAATATCAGAACATCCGGGTGGACAGCATAGAAGGGGATCAGGTCACCTACCGCACGGCGGGCCGCAAAACCCCCGTGACCGTGCCGATCAGCGCCTTCCTGTCCGTTTCCTACGCCCGGGGAGACGACGGGGACACCCTGAAATACGCCGCTTGGGAACAGGAGGAAAAAACGCATGAATAAAAAAAGCGGCCTGATGGAGGGCCTGCGCTTTATCGTGACCGGCGGGGTGTGCTTCCTGGTGGAGCTGGCCGCCCTGGTGCTGCTGCGGGACACCTGCGGCCTGGATACGCTCATCGCCGTGCCCATCGCCTTTCTCCTTTCGGTGATTCTCAATTACCTGCTGTGCGTGAAATGGGTGTTCAGCGGGGCGGGCGATCAGGGCAACGCCGCAAAGGCGGGCTTCCTGGTCACAAGCGTCATGGGCCTGTTCCTCAACGAGCTGCTCATGCTCGTTTTCCGGGGCGTGTTCGGGGAGGACACCGTGCTTTTCACCCTGTTCGGCTTCACTGTGACCATGTACATGTTCAACAAAACCCTGTCCACAGCCATCGTGATGGTGTGGAATTATTTCACCAAGCGGGCCATTCTGAAAAAGGGCCTGCTGAAAAAGAAAAAGGCTGAATGAAAGGAAAAATGATCTTATGAAAAAAGCATGTACCCTGCTGCTGGCCCTGCTGCTGCTTTCCCTGTCCGGCTGCGGGGCCGCGGCCGACGATATTTCCGTCATGGCTACCTTTTATCCCGTGTATGTGCTGGCGGAAAACGTGCTGGACGGGGTGGAGGGCGTTTCTCTTTCCTCCATGACGCCCCCCAGCACCGGCTGCCTGCACGATTACCAGCTGCTCACCAGCGATATGCGCGCCCTGGCCAAGGCCCAGGCGCTGCTCATCAACGGCGCGGGCATGGAAGCCTTTCTGGATGACGTGACGGGCCAGTTTCCCAATCTGACCGTGATCGACTGTTCCCTGGGCGTTGATCTGATCGCGGAAGAAGAGGACGAAGAGGCCGACCATGACCACGATCACGACCATGGGGAATATAACGCCCACATCTGGCTGGCCCCGGAAAACGCCGTTCAAATGGTGAAAAACCTGCGGGACGGGCTTTCCGCCCTGCTGCCCGATCAGGCGGAGCGCATAGCCGCTAACGCCGACGCCTATATCGCCCGGCTTTCCGCCCTGGACGCGGAACTGCGCGCCGCCATCGAAACCCTGCCCCGCAAGGAAATCGTCACCTTCCACGAGGCTTTCCCGTATTTCGCCCGGGCCTACGGCCTGGAGGTGGCGGCGGTGGTGGCCCTGGAGCCGGACGAGCCCGTTTCTCCCCGCATGCTGAAAGAGGTCATTGAAAAAGTGAAGGCGGCGGGCAATCCGCCCCTGTTTTCCGAGCCCCAGTATGAAAACGCCGCCCTGCGCACCGTAGCCATGGAAACCGGCGCGCCCGTGTACGAACTGGACCCCCTGGTGACCGGGGACGGCGCGAAAACCGCCTATGAGGACGTGATGCGGAAAAATCTCCAGGTGCTGCTGGAAGCCCTGGGGAACTGACCGCTTTGCAGGAGGAAAACGATGGAAGAAAGCATGGCGGCCCTGGACGCGGCCTTTGAGCTTTACCGTCAGGATCTGGAAAACTACGCCCGGACGAGCAAGCCCATGGACGGCTTTCTGGGCTTTGGCCGGGCGCTCAAGAACGAACCATGCCACGATCAATTTGACGCGCGCGTCAAGGAAGCGGTGGACGGCCTCTGCGCCGCTTCGCCCACCCCGGAGGACGCGGCGCGGGCAGTGGCTTTGCTGCTGCGCTGTGATCCTGACGGCTGGCCCCAGCCGGCCCAGTGGATGCTGCGCGCCGTGGAACGCCACACCCTGCCCCTGATTCCCTTCCTCGCGCCCGAAACCGCCGCCGCGTTAGAAAAAGAATACGCGGCCCGCTATAAGCGCTGGGAACGCTTTCCCGTGCAGAAGGAAGTGCTGAAAGCGCTGAAAAACCGGGCGGAAAAATAAGCCCGGCGGCAAACTTGTTCTGAACGCGCCCGCCGCCGCATACCCATAGAAAAAAACGAATGGAGGCGGCGGCTATGACGCAGGCAGTTCGGAAATTCAGGCGCGGCGGGGGAAAGCCCACCGCATTTTGGCGGGGCTTGGCGGTATCGGTGCTGGCGACGGCGGCGGCGGTGATCGTGTTCGCCCTGCTCATCAGCTTTGTGGACGTGAGCGACGGCGTCATCCGGATCGTGAACCAGCTCATCAAGGCGGCGGCGGTATTCTTAGGCGTCCGGGTGATCGTGCCCCGGGGAGACGAAAACGGCATCCGGCGCGGCGCGCTGCTGGGACTGGTGTATATGGGCGTTGGCGTGCTGCTTTACGCGCTGCTCACCCAGCAGAAAATTTCCTGGACGGGGTATCTCATCGACGTGTTCATGGGCGTTGCCGCAGGCGGGCTGTCGGGGATGCTGCTGGGCAGCATGCATAAGAAACAGTGAACAGAGTTCAGAGTACAGAGTTCAGATAATATTGTGAAACAAAAAGTCCCCGGGCATTCCGGGGAAATTTATATATGTTCATGCACATTTTAATCTGAACTCTGAACGCTGAACTCTGCACTCTCTTTTCCTTTGAGCATTTCCCTGGCGTGCTTGCGGGCGCTGTCCGCGTCGCCGCCCAGCATGCGGGCGATTTCGGCCACCCGGGCTTCGCCGGTGAGGGGGGTCAAGCGGGTGCGGGTGCGTTCGCCGTCGAAGGATTTTTCCACTAAATAATGGTGATCGGCCAGGGCGGCGATCTGCTGCAAATGGGTCACGCACAGCACCTGGCGTTCCCTGGCGATGGCGGCCATCTTTTCGCCCACCACCTGGGCGGCCCGGCCGGAAATGCCGGTGTCGATTTCGTCAAAGATCATGCTGGGCACGCCCTCCCGCTTGGCGGCCACAGATTTGATGGCCAGCATCAGACGGGAAAGCTCGCCGCCGGAGGCGATTTTGCTTAAGGGCTGCATTTCCTCGCCCCGGTTGGGGGCGATCTGGAAAGCGGCGGTTTCATTGCCTGAGGGGCCGGGAGCGCAGGCGGGCAGGGACACCTGGAACTTGGTGCCCGCCATGTTCAGATCCCGCAACTGGATTTCCATTTCCTGCTCGAACTTCCGGGCCAGGGCCTGACGCGCGGCGGTCAATTCCGCCGCCGTTTTTTCGTAGCAGGCGTGTAGCGTTTTTTCCTGCCTGGTCAGGGCGTCCAGATCATCGTCCAGGCTCTCAAAGCCCGCCAGTTCTTTTTCGATTTCCTTTAATTTCTCCGCCATTTCCCCGGTGGTGGCCCCGCCGTACTTGCGGCTCAGGCGGCGGATCAGATCCAGCCTTGCCTGCACGGCCTCGGCCCGGTCCGGGTCGCTGTCCAGGGAGGAAAGCAGGTCGCGCAGGGTGAGCCCGATATCCTCCGCCTCATAATACATTTCGTCCAGGCGGGCGCGCAGGGAAGCGTAAGCCTCGTCCAGCCCTTCGATGGGGGAAAGGGCGCTGACGGCGGTGCGGATGGCTTCCACGGCAGGGTCGGCGCCGTTGTACACGGAATCATAAGCCTCCCGCAGACCGTTTTCGATCTTTTCCGCGTAGCGGAACCGGTCGCGCTCCCTGGCAAGCTCCTCTTCTTCGCCGGGCACCAGCTTGGCATTTTTTAATTCCTTTTGCCGGATGCGCAGCAGCTCCATCCGCTCGCTGGCGGATTCGCTTTGCTTTTTCAGCTTTTCCAGGCTCCGGGCACAGGCGTGCCATGCCTCGAAGTCCGAGCGGGTCTTGTCCAGCAGCGCCCGGTGAGCGTCGTCCCCGGAAGCGTCCAGGAAGCCCAAATGCCGCTTTTCATCCATCAAGGATTGATGCTCGTGCTGGCCGTGAATATCCATGAGCAGGGCGGTGAATTGCTGATACTGGGACAGGGGCAGCAAAGCGCCGTTCACCCGACAGGAGGAACGGCCCTGCACCGTAATGTCCCGGCTCAAAATCAGCTCGTTTCCGTCGTCCAATTCCTGCTCTTTCAGCAGGTTCAGGGCTGCCGGGCAGTCGGTCAGATCGAACACGCCCTCCACCCGGGCTTTTTCCTCCCCGTGACGGATCAGCTCTTTCTGCGCACGGCCCCCCAAGAGCAGGGTCACGGCGTCCACCAGAATGGATTTGCCCGCGCCGGTTTCACCGGTGAGCACATGCAGGCCGGAGGAAAAATCCACCTGCATTTCATCCATCAGCGCGATATTGCGGATCGTTAATGACAAAAGCATGGCAACCTCATGATGGCGCGGAATTACGCCTGTTTTGATGTAAACGATGCATGAGAGTACAGAGTTCAGTGTACAGAGTTCAGATTTATTTAGCTGATTTTCACGAAATCAAGAACACGTAAACTATACCATCTGAACTCTGTACTCTGTTCTCTATTTGAGCATATCTTGAAAACGCTTCACTGCTTGTGCGGCCTCGGCTTCGTTCTGCACGATCACCAGGATGGTGTTGTCCCCGGCCATGGTGCCCAGGATCTCCGGCAGGTGCATGGAATCGATGGCCTCGGCGGCGGCGTTGGCGCTGCCCGCCAGGGTTTTCACCACCACGATGTTGCCCGCGAAATTGATGGACAGCACGGAATCCCGGAACATGCGCACGAACCGTTCGCTCAGGCCGTGCTCCGCCTTATCCGCCGTGGCGTACTTATAGCCGCCGGAACCGGACAGCACCTTCAAAAGGCGCAGCTCCTTGATATCCCGGGACACGGTGGCCTGGGTGACCACGATGCCCATATCCTTCAGCCGTCCCGCCAGTTCCTCCTGGGTTTCCACGTCGTACTGTTCGATGATGCTCAGAATGGCCGTCTGCCGCGCGTTTTTCATCTTCCGTCACTCCTGTCAATCTTGTTGGTTCCAAACCGCCTGCTTTTTCCGAAGGGTATCGAAAAAGCAGTTTGTTTCAAATTGAATCAGCCGCACCCGGTTTTCCGCCAGCCCGATATGCACCTGGGCTTCCTGGGTCACGGGCAGCAAAATCTGGCCGTCGATGGCCAATTGCAGCCGCCGCCTGTCCCGTCCGTGGGCCAGCAGGGTCACTTCCGTGCCCAGGGG
>CACWWM010000153.1:8934-10532 GCA_902764565.1 uncultured Eubacteriales bacterium | reverse complement strand
GAACCCGGTCAGTTCTTCTTTGTGATACGCCTGCTTCCCGATGTCGTACACGCCGATGACCGCACGATTGGCCGCGCCGATGGCGTCCACCTGCGCCAGACGGATATCTTCTTTCTCACACAGGGCTTTCAGGCTCTGCACGATTTCTTCGTTCAGGTCGATGCGAACCGCATAGGTGTCGCCGTATTTCCTGTACTGCATTCTTTTCTCCCTTTTGTCTTTATTCGTTACGGGAAACGTGGATGTTCGTGACCGCGCACTGGTCGCCGGTGATGGCGATGAACACGTCCTTCACATTGTCGTGAATCTCCGTGACGCTGCTGATGGCGATGCCCAGGTTTTCGGCAGTCCAGGCCCTGCTTGTTCTTTTCTTTCCATACGTTCCAGCCCACGAAGCTTTCCAGCTGCTCCACCTGCACCTTGTTTTGCACATACTCGTCGGATTCCCAGCTTTCGCCGTCCAGGCGCAGCAGCATGTATTCCCGGAAGTCCTCGCCGTTCACCTGGCCGTCGGCCGAGGAGAACACGCTGATGAAGGGGCAGTGCCACACCAGGCGCGCCGTGGGCAGGCTCATGGTGTGGAAGGTGAGCGTCATGCCGTCCCTGACGGGGATGCCCGCCGTGGCCGCCGTGCGCCAGGAATCTACCTGGATATTGGGCACGTCGCCCTGGGGGCAGTCCCTGATGTAGCTGATTTCCTCGGCGATGCGGGGAATGGATGCCGGGTCGGCCTCCTTGGCGTCCGTCTCCACGCGGATATTGTGCACCTCGCAGTGTTCGCCGGTGATGGCGAGGTAGACGAAGCGGGAGGTATCGGGCAGCGCTAAAATGACTTCATATACCCGTTCTTCGTCCGAAACGCGCAGCAGCACGTGATCCGTATTCCGAACGGCTTCCACGGTATACCGCTGGCCGCGCTCCGGCTCCCCAAAGTCCGGATGTCCCAGCGCGGTTTCCTGAGAGGGCAGCCGCACTTCGGACTTGCGCACGTTGCATTCCCGCACCTGCCCGTCCAGCCGGAGCCGGGCGTACTCAAAGTAGAGCAGATCCTTGTTGCTTTCCTCGCCGGGGTGCACCTTGCCGTCCAGGGAATCGAACACCAGCAGGGTGGGGCGGCTTTCATCCTCGGGCACGCCGTCGTCCGGCTGGCTGCACAGGCTGATCCGGGTGGGCTGCTTCGATACGATGATGCCCTCGGTGCAGTCGTGATAAATGGATTCGCAGCGCAGGCTGGTCACCGGCTCGCGCTTCGTGCCGGACGCCATTTCCTGCATGCGGTATTCGCTGTCCAGGTCGATCAGGTGCAGCATGACCTTGGCAAATTGGGGATCAAACTGGGCCCCGATGCCCTTCACGATTTCCTCCCGGACGATGTGCTGGGGAATGGCGTTGCGGTAGCTGCGGTTGGAGGTCATGGCGTCGTAAGCGTCCGCCACGGCGATGATCCGGGCGATTTCGGGAATGCTTTCGCCCTTGAGACCCTCGGGATAGCCCTTGCCGTTGTAGCGCTCATGGTGATACCGCGCGCCGATGCTGAGCCAGGGCGATTTTTTGATGCTGGACAGGATCTGGCCGCCCATGCCGGGATGCTGCTTGAT
>CACWWM010000153.1:0-8893 GCA_902764565.1 uncultured Eubacteriales bacterium | reverse complement strand
CCGATCTTGCCCACGTCGTGCAGCAGGGCGGCAAAGTAAATCTTTTCGCATTCTTCCTCGGTTTTGCCCACTTCCTGGGCGATTTTCAGCGAATATTCCGCCACGCGCCGGGAATGGCCGTTGGTATATTTGTCCTTGGCGTCGATGGCGCTGGCCAGCGCTTCTGCGGTCTGTTCAAACTGTTCCCGGGATTCCTGCTGCTTTTTCTCAAAGGCGCGGGTTTTTTTGCCCACATAAAGGCGCACGACCGCCACGATCAGGTTCAGCAAAACCAAGCCCGCCACGACAAAGAACCAGGTTTCCTCATAGAACGCCTTTTCCTTGACGATCGTGACGGAAACTTCTTTGTTCCCACGGCCCAGGGAATCCTTGAGCTGCATCACATAATGATAGGTGCCGCCGTTTAAGTTGGTGTAGTCCGAGGGCAGCATTTCGCTGCGGCTGACGGTGGTACGCTGATGGTCAAAGCCCTCCAGCTGGTAGGTCACCTGGGGATCGCTCAGGGAATAGTTGTACACGCTGCCTATCACCGTCAGCTTCTGGGTATCGGAAGGCACCGTAAAATCGCCGGAGGGATTGGGATAAATGATCTTCCCGTCCGCTTCCACATAGGGAACCACGGCTTTCAGGTCGTTCACGTCCTCAAAGGGCTTATCCACGTTGACCTTGCAAACGCCCGTGCTTCCGGCGATATACAGGTCGCCGTCGGCGGTCAGTTCGCTGTAGGAATTGGCGGTGGCGATGCAGGGAAGGCCGCTGGCGACGCCGTAGAACACGGGATTGATTTCGCC
Source organism: uncultured Eubacteriales bacterium (assembly GCA_902764565.1). Classification (GTDB taxonomy): domain Bacteria; phylum Bacillota; class Clostridia; order Christensenellales; family Aristaeellaceae; genus RUG563. The sequence continues at coordinate 8,102 of CACWWM010000153.1, read as the reverse complement.
GTTGGCGATCAGCTCGTCGGCAGACACCACATAAATGCCGTTGCTGCTGAGCACCCACATATCCCCGTTGCCGGCTTCATACAGGTCGAAATTGTTGGGATAGGGGAATTTCTTTACCGCCGTTACCGTGTAATCCGGGGTCATGTAGGCGATGGCGCTGCTGGATACGATCCAGATCACGTTCCGCTTGGTATCGCGCTTTAAGCGCAGCACGGTATCCGACGGCAGCCCGTCCTCCACGTCGACGCAGCGCAGGCCGCCGGATGCGTTGATGACGTAGATGCCGCCGCCGTTGCTGCCCAGCACGATATCGCCGTTCCAGCCCTCCGTCACGGTCATGCTTTCGGTGATCACGATTCCGTCCTGCTTGCCGTAGGAGGCGGCAACGCGGTCGCCGTCAATCACATTCACGCCGCCGGTGAGCGCCACAAGGATCGTTCCGTCCTCCCGTTCGCTGACGGAGCGGAGGTTGGCCGACAGCATGCCGTCCTCGATGGTAAAGGCGGTCACTTCGCCATGGTCGTAGCGCAGCAGGCCGCAGGCGCGCCAGGTGGAAATCCATATCCGGTCCTTGCTGTCCCGGAGAATGGAACGGATGCGGACGCCGCTGAGCAGCTTGATCAAATCGTCCGCTTCCAGGTCTTTCCCGGAGGCGGTCACGGCTTTCGTCAGGGGCATGCTCGACACCGGGCCGTTTTCATCCAGCACCATGAGGCCCGTATCCGTGCCGATCAAAAGCTGATCGCCGCACATGCAGGTGGAATTGGCCACCTTGGCGGGCAGGCCAAAGCGCCCGAACAAATCCGAAAACTGGTTGGGCACTACCTTCATCACGCCCTGGCGGGTGGAGGCGAACCAGAGGTTGCCCAGATAGTCCGTCATCACGCGCACCACGTTGCTGTTCATGGGCAGGTTTTCCAGCAGGGTAAAATGGCCGTCCTCCAGCACGCCGATGCCGTTTCCGGCGCAGATCCAGATTTTGCCGTCGATGTATTCCATCTGCCGCAGGTAGGTCAGCGGCGCGATGTCGATTTTTTCAAGCACGGTAAAGCCGCCGTTCAAATCCACGTAATACAGGCCCAGATCCGCCGCTTCGTGATAAATCCTCCCCGGCGCTTCCGGGTCGGGCAGAATAGCGCCCACGCCGCCCAGGGGGCTATCGGCGAGGGTGATAAAGCTGAGCAGCTTGCCGTCCCGGATGGTGAGCAAATCGCCCGAATCCGTGGTTCCGTAAATGACGCCGTCGTTTCCGATGCGCAGGTCGCGCATATCCGCTTCGGCAAGGACGCTGTCCTCCATCATGCGGAAATTGCCGTCGGCGTCGATCATGGCGATCCCGCGGGAGGTGGCGATATAAATCGTGCCGTTCTGATCCTCCGTGATGGCGCGGGTGTGGGCGGAGGTCATGCCGTCCAGCTTGCCCCATCTGCGCAGCTGGCCCTTCGCCAGCATCGCCACGCCGTTGTCGTTGGTGCCGATCCACAGCCGGTCCTTGCTGTCCACGTACAGACATTTGATGCTGGTAAGACCGCCGGTGGAATCCATGCGTTCAAAGGTGTTGCCGTCGTAGCGGATCAGACCGGCGTAGCTGCCGATCCAGAGAAAGCCCTCGCCGGTTTCCGCGATGGCGTTGGCCTCCGAGGTGGGCAGGCCGTTGCTGTTATCGTACAGCACGGCGGAAAACCCTTCGCTGCGCCCGGTGGGATCCACCGAAAGGGGGCGGTTCACGATGCCGCAGGCGTTATGGCTGACCACGTCGGATTCCGCAAGGCTTATGACTGAAAATAGAGCTGTGAAAATCAGCGTCACAGCCAGAACCACGCAGAATCTGACGGCAGGATGGATGCGTTTGGGCATTTGCAAAGTACCCCCTTTATCAATGCGTGCACCGAAGCGCCCCCGCGGGCGCAGGGGTCGAATACTATCATTGGAAGGTGCTTATATATTATACCTGAATATTCCAAAATATCAAGGCTATTTCTATATGGAAGCAAGGCTCACGCATGAATAAGAAATAAGGATTTGACGAAAAAGAACCCGGCGGGGCTTTGCCCCGCACCCCACCAGGGGATTGAATCCCCTGGACCCACTCCTGCGGAATGAGATTGTCGCGTTGAATAAACTGCTTCCCGCTGCTGCTTAAAGAAACCGGTCAAGCTTGTTATCTTGTTCGGAATACCCATACAAGTTCTTTCGCCAAGTGAGGGTCCAGGGGCGTCACGCCCCTGGCGCAGGTCTGGGCGCGCGGAGCGCCCAGCGTCTCCCTCCAACTAATCCCTCTTTGTAATTCATGCGTAAGCCGTGTATATGAAAGAAAGGCGTCAATTTCTGTATGAAAGAAAAGCGTCAGCCCCGTTTTGCGGTACTGACGCGATGGTAAAACTCTGCTTCTTTCAATATTCCCGGAAGCGGCCCGCCGTTCAGACGTCGAACTGAATTTCGCCGTCCCGCAGCAGGTGCAGCATGATATCCGCGATTTGCGGGTCGAACTGGCGGCCTTTATTCGTTTCGATTTCATTGAGGATATAATCCTTCGAGAACTTTTCCTTGTACGCCCGGCACGTGTTCATGGTGTCAAAGGAATCGGCCACGCAGATCATGCGGGCGATGAGGGGGATTTTTTCTCCGGCCAGGCCTTCCGGATAGCCTTTGCCGTCGTAGCGCTCGTGATGATAGCGGGCGCCTTCCTCCACGTTTTCCAGGCTCTTGAAATGGTGCAGGATTTCCCCGCCCCGCACCGTATGGGACTTGATGACGGCATATTCCTCTTCGGTCAGCCCGCCGGGCTTTCCAAGGATGTTGTCCGGCACGCCGATCTTTCCGCAGTCATGCAGGAGGGCGGTGTAATAGATGCGGTCCAATTCTTCTCCATCATACCCCATTTTCTGGGCGATGAGCCGGGTATACTGCGCCACGCGCTTGGAATGGCCGTTGGTATAGGGGTCCTTGGCGTCGATGAAGCTGGTGAAGGTTTCAATGGATTCGTTGATGATTTCATTGTCCCGTTCGTGACGCTCGTTGTACTTTCTGATCTGCGCGGAAGTGATGAAAAAAATGATCGCCGCGATCAGCCACACCGCCAGGCCGCCCAGGGAAATCCAGAACAAAGGCTCGCCCGTCAGCAGCCGGTTGAAGGTGTAACCAAGCTCCAGCACCGAATCGTCGATGCTTTCCCCGATGCCCACATACAGGATGAAGCCCGGCGTGGTTCCTTCGTTGGGCTTGATGGGCATTTCCATGGCGTTCATGCTGGCGCTGGGGGTATAAATGAAATAATCCCCGGCCTGCATAGCAATCAGCGGTTCGCCATCTACCATTACGGTACGCAGCGCATGATCGCCCGGAACGAATTCCCGTAGGTCGGGAACCGTGGAAACGATTTCGCCGTCCGCGATTTTTTGATGGACTTCCAAAGAACCGTTCCAGGCCGACATCAGGAACACTTCCCGGTTGAACCGGAGCGTAAAGGAAAAGTCCTTGATTTCATCCGCCGTGTTGTTGGAAAAAGTAAAATCGTAGGTATAGGCCTGAATATTGAAATCGGTCAGGCCTTTGTTTTCGGGATCGTAAATCTTTGTCCACGTGCTGCCCCTGGGCGCGGCTTTCACGGAGAGCGGTTCCGTCTTGGCGTCCTCCGATGAGAAAAGCGCCGGTCCAGAAAAAACCGCATGATGCCGCGTGCTGTTGTACACATTGGTTTTGATCACGCTGGCGGCAAAAACGCCCAGGATGACCATGAAACTGACGGCGAACAGCAGCGCTGTTTTTTTCCCATTCCGCTTTTTCATTGCGCGCGCTCCTTCATGCTCAAAAAATGCTCAAAATCCGTGTTTTTCCATACCAAGGCGGCAGCCCGTCCAAACAAAAGAGCGCCACCGCTGTTATTGTAGCAAATGGCGCATGAATTTGCAAGAAAAAGTCACTGCAAGTTTATCAAAATTACACCGTTTCGTCCGCTTCGGGCAGCTCCGTCGAGAAGATGACGCTGTCCAGCACGCGCTGGAAGAACTTGGCGTTTCCTTCGGCGGCTTCGGCGTAGTACTGGCCCACCGCGCGCAGGTATTGTCCGTTTTCCGCAATCAGGGTGCAGAAGTAATACACGCCGTCGTCAAGATCCAGATAAACTTCCGTCTGCACGCGGGCTTCGGCCGACATCGCCGCAAGGTCCATATCCAGATCGTCGGTATATTCCTTGGCGGCTTCCTCCGTAATCATGGAAAGCACCATATAGTCGTCGGAATACGCCGCGCTGACGATCACGCCCTCGATGCCGTTTATTTCGCCGTGATAGGCTTCCAGCCTTTCATTCTCGTACCAGAAGGAAAAGCCCAGGGGGCTGATGAACAGCGATTCTTCAATCTTCTCTTCCTGGCCTTCCAGATAGATGACCCCTTCGCGGGTATCGCCCAAGGCGGTGGGCACGACCAGCAGGAAGCAAAGCGCCACGGCCATGAAGCCCGTCCAAACGTTCTTTTTCACGATAAATCCTCCTTGCCATCAGGTATTTTCGCTTGGCAGCGGCGGCTGCCCCGAATCCGGGCCGACAAAAAGCCTTGCTGCATATCCATCTTATCACTTCATGGAAGAATATACAACAAGGTTCCGGAAAATTTACAAAAAGCGACTTCGGGCCATTCTTTTTGTTTGCGTCAGCGCAGGAAGCCGTTGATAATCTGTTCCTCCGCTTCGGCCTCGGTGAGGCCCAGGGTCATGAGCTTGATGAGCTGTTCCCCGGCGATCTTGCCGATGGCGGCCTCGTGGATCAGCTCGGCGTCCACGTGGTTGGCTTCCAGGGAGGGCACGGCGAGGATGCGGCCGTGATCCATGATGATGGAGTCACATTCCGTGTGGCCGTGGCAGGGGGCGTTGCCGGAAATGCAGGCGTCGAATTTCTGGTAGGAATCGTCCCTCGCCACGCTGCGGGAAACCACGTCGGCGTTGGCCCCGGCCCCGTTCAGGTTCACCTTGTACAGGCTGACGGCGGTTTGACTGCCGTGGGTCATCAGGCGTTCTTTTACGATCAGCTTGGCCCCGGCGGCCAATTCGGCGGTGGTCACGCGCTCCGTGGAATCCACGCCGCGAATCTGCACCATTTCCATTTCGGCCACGCTGTTTTCTTCCATGTACACTTCCGTGCCGGGGTTCAGCAGGCGTTTGCCGGTGCCGTCGCCCTCGCCGTAGTGCTTTTCCACGTAGCGCACCCGGGCGTTTTTGCCCACGAAAAAGCGGTGGATGCCGTCGTGCTGGCTGTCCTGGCTGCCGCAGTTGTGGATGCCGCAGCCCGCCACGATGACCACGTCGCTGTCCTCGCCGATGTAAAAGTCGTTGTACACCGTTTCTTTGAGGCCCGATTCGCTTAATACCACGGGGATATGCACGCTTTCCCGCTTGGTGCCGGGCTTGATGCGCACGTCGATGCCGTTGCCTTCCGGCTTGGGGGTGATTTCGATGTTGGCGGTGCTGCGGCGTCCGGCGCTTTGGCCGTTGGCGCGGATGTTATAGGCTCCCTCCGGCACTTCGTGCAGGTCGGCCACTTCCTCCAGGATGCGCTTCTGAATGGTGTCCATAGCTTCAGCCCCTTTCCTGGATTTTTTCGCAGCTGGTCACAGCTTCCGGGGTCCCGATGAGATGGGGCAGGATCTCCTTGCGCGGCCCCATTTCCCGGATGCGCCCGTCCGCCACCACGATGATCTCGTCGGCGATTTCCAAAATGCGCTCCTGGTGGGAAATGACCAGAATGGAGCTGTCCTTGATGGTGGCGCGCATGTCCTCAAACACCCGGATCAGGCTTTGGAAGCTCCACAGGTCGATGCCCGCCTCCGGCTCGTCGAACACGGAAAGCAGGCTGCCCCTGGCCAGCACGGTGGCGATTTCAATGCGCTTGAGTTCGCCGCCGGAGAGGCTGGCGTTGATTTCGCGATTGATGTAATCCCGGGCGCACAGGCCCACCCGGGCCAGATAATCGCAGCAGGCGGCGGGCGTCAAATCCTTGCCCGAAGCGATGCGCAGCAGATCGATCACCTGAATGCCCTTGAAGCGCACCGGCTGCTGCAGGGCGTAGCTGATGCCCAGCCTGGCCCTTTCGGTAATGTTCAGGGCGGTGATGTCCTGGCCGTTAAACAGGATTTGGCCCCCGGAGGGCATGCGCACCCCGGCGATGATCTTGGCGATGGTGCTTTTGCCGCCGCCGTTGGGCCCCGTGATGACCACGAAGCGGTTCTTGGCGATGGAAAAGCTCACGTCCTTCAATATGTCCACGTGGCCGGCGTCGTCGTCCACGTCAAAACGGATATTCCTTAGCTCAAGCATGATGATCGCATCGCTCCTTTGTATTGTTCAGACAGCTTATAAGCGAAAACTTCTGCAATTATTGCAGAAAGTCCGGAACCTCTTTTATGGCTTTCTCGGATGAGGGTCTGGGGGAAACCGCTCCGGTTCAGGGTTTCCGCGCTGTTATGTGCCAGCGGTCGTCGCCGGTACGGGGCGGGGTCAAGCGCAGCCTGCCGTAAAACTGAATGTCTGTAAAGCCCGCTTCTTTGAGCCAGGCCCGCAGCTCCTGCCGGGAATGGGCCCGCTGGGTCTGCCGCTCCTCCATGCGGTCATAGGCCCCGTCGGGCCGCCGGACAAAGAGGGAAAGGGCCAGGGTGACGCAGGCTTTTTTCTCGTCCCAGGCGTTGCGCCAGATGTAGGAAACGCTGTCGTCGTCGGAATACAGGGTGTTGTTTCCCAGCGTATTTTTCAGCTTGTCCGGGGTGGATACGTCGAAAATCAGCGCGCCGCCGGGACGCAGGGCGGCGAAAGCGGCGGCGAAAAAGGCTTTAACACGCTCCGGCGAGGTCAGATAGTTCACCCCGTCGCAGGTGGCCAGCACGCAGTCCACAAGCCTCGGGACGGTGAGGGCGCACATATCCTGCCGAACGAAGGGAACCATGACGCCCGCCGCCCGGGCTTTTTCCATGGCGGCGGCCAGCATGTCTTCCGATACATCCGTGCCCGTGATCTGGCAGCCCATCTTTTTAAGCCGCAGGGTCAGGCTGCCCGTGCCGCAGGCGCATTCCACGCATTTTCCCTTTTCCGGCACGCCGCAGGCCGCCATGAGGGAAAAGTAGTGCGCCGCCCAGGCGTCGTAGTCCACGGTGTTCATCAGCTCGTCATAGACACGGGCAAAGGCGGTATACATTTCGGCTCATTCATCCTTTGCAATTGATTCAATTGAGACAGAGACGAGAGAGTACAGAGTACAGAGTTCAGATTATTTCGTCCGATTTTTTCCGGCGTCTGATCACACCAACTATATAAATCTGAACTCTGTACTCTGCACTCTGAACTCTCTTATTGGTGTCAGCCATCGTGCTTCTTAGTTTTTCGCATCCGTGCGCCCACGATGCCGCCGATCCTGCCGCTTTCGGCGGTGCTCAGGCCCGCCCAGCCCACTTCCCGGAGCTTTGGCAGCAGGCCCAGCTCCTCCGCCACTTCATATTTCAGCCTTTCCTCCTGGGAAAGCATGCGCATACCATCCCTTCCTTTCCAGGGACAGTATGCGCAAAAGGCGGCCGAACCATTCTGTTTACTGGGGCTGATCGGTTTCCTGGGCGTTTTCTTCTTCGTCTTCCTCGTCCAGGTCTTCTTCCTTGGCGAGGCCCCGGTTGATTTCCACGCCCTCCATATGGGAATTGATATAGCGGTCAAACACGCCGTTGGTATAGCTGGCGTACACGAAGCGGGCCATGGCAAAGCCGATGAAAATGATCGTGGGAATCAGCATCAGCAGCCGGATGCCCACCGTCTGGGGCAGGCGGCCGACGGCCATGACCAGGCTGTTTTTGATCAGCTGGCCGAAGGTCACGCGGTAAGATACCATCATGGGATACAGGAACGTGAGGGCCAGGGCCCACACGATGCCGACCATCACGATCAGCATTTGGGGCACCATGAAAAGGATGTTGCCGGCGGCCTGCTGCCCGTAAAACTGATAGCCCACGTACATGATGATGGGCAGCACCGACGTAATGGCGGACACGCCCAGAGCCTGCTTCCAGTTTTCCTTCACGGCGTCCTTAAAATCGGCCCAGATGAAGGCGTGCTCGTCCCGGCTCCAGTTG
>CACWWM010000152.1 GCA_902764565.1 uncultured Eubacteriales bacterium | reverse complement strand
ATCAGGCCGTCCTGGGAGAGATGCTTGCGGTCCCGCAGCACCACGTTGCCCACGTCGCCGATGCCCAGGCCGTCCACCAGCACTTCGCCCACGGGCACGGTGCCGGCGATGGACAGGCTGTCCTGGCTCATTTCGATCACCTGTCCTACGGCTGGCAGAACGATGTTTTTGCGGTCCATGCCCATGGATTCGGCCAGCTCGGCGTGCTGCCACAGCATGCGGTATTCGCCGTGAACGGGGATGAAATACTTGGGCCGGGTCAGGGCGTGCATCAGCTTGATTTCTTCCTGGCAGGCGTGGCCGGAAACGTGCACCTCGGCCATGGCCTCGTAAATCACTTCCGCCCCGCAGCGGTACAGCTGGTTGATGACGCGGGAAACGAATTTTTCGTTGCCGGGAATGGGGGTGGCGGAAATGATCACCTTGTCGCTGGGCTTGATTTGCAGCTTCCGGTGCTCGGAGAACGCCATGCGGGTCAGGCCGCTCATGGGTTCGCCCTGGCTGCCGGTGGTCAGGATCAGCAATTCGTCGTCCCGGTAGCTGTCCAGATCGTCCACTTCCAGGTAATATTCGTCGGGGATCACCAATTCGCCCAGCTGCATGGCCACGCGGCTGACGGAAACCATGCTGCGGCCCACAAAGCATACCTTGCGGCCGAAGCGGATGCCGCTGTCGATCACCTGCTGCAAACGGTTGATGTTGCTGGCGAACATGGCCACGATCACGCGGCCCTGGGCGTTGCGGAACTGGTTGATGAAGGTTTCGCCGATTTTGCGCTCGCTCATGGTGTAGCCGGGCCGCTCGATATTGGTGCTTTCGCACAGCAGGGCCAGCACACCGGCGTCCCCCGCCATGGCCAGGGAGCTTAAATCGGTCACTTCCTTGTCCACGGGGGTAAAGTCGATCTTGAAGTCGCCGGAATGCACGATCACGCCGGCGGGGCATTTGATAATCAGGGCGCAGGCGCCGGGAATGGAGTGGCTCACCTTGATGAACTTTACCGTAAAGTGACCGATGGTCACTTCGTCCCGGGGGACGATGGGGTTCATCTGGATATCGTTTACCCGATGCTCCCGCAGCTTTAAATCGATCAGCGCCAGGGTGAGCCTGGTGCCCCAGATGGGGGCGGGCACCTGCTGCAGCACATAGGGGGTGGCGCCGATATGGTCCTCATGGCCGTGGGTGAACACATAGCCGCGCACCCGGTTTTTGTTGGCGACCAGGTAGGAAGCGTCCGGGATCACCAGATCGATGCCCAGCATATCGTCGTTGGGGAAAATGGACCCGCAGTCCACCACCAGGATATCGTCTTCATATTCGATGGCGGTCATGTTTTTGCCGATTTCATCGATGCCGCCCAGCGGTATAATCCGCACTTTGGGAAATTGGGGCATAAAATCCTCCTTCCTTACATTTCGCAAAGGGTAAACACATATTGAAACACGCCGCTTAACAAGGCGCTTATTTATGAATCGGGGGAAGACAGGCTTTTGTCAGAAAAGAATCTACCACCAATCTTCACTTATTATAACACAGAACGCGAAAAATTACCAGTATGTTTTATTGAATAAATTGTGCTCATGTTTCTGCGCCAAAGTGATGAAATTGCACAAAAGGTGGTCTTTATCAGGCCGATTTATCCATCCTGCCCTCGTTGGGGCCGTTTTCGGACCCTGACTGAAATTATCGTGCCGGGGTTGCTATACGGAGGCCTTGCGTGGTATAATAAAAGATGGTGTTGTACGCCTCTTTTCGGCGTGCCGCCAATTGAGATCAAGGAGAAAAAGCATGCTGGAATTTTTGAAAAAAGCCTTGGGCCTGGGCAACGACGCGCAGCTCAAGCCCCTGTTCAAGATTGCCGACCAGATCGACGCCTTGGAGCCTCAGATGGAGGCGCTGACCGACGAGCAGCTGGCCGCGAAAACGGAAGAATTCAAAACCCGCTTTAAGGGCGGGGAAACGCTGGATCATATGCTGCCCGAAGCCTTCGCCGTGGTGCGGGAGGGCGCAAAGCGCACCTTGGGCATGCGCCCCTTCCGGGTGCAGATGATCGGCGGCGTCGTGCTGCATCAGGGCCGCATCGCCGAAATGAAAACCGGTGAAGGCAAAACCCTCACCGCCACCCTGCCCGCCTACCTGAACGCCATCGCGGGGGAGGGCGTGCATATCGTTACCGTGAACGATTACCTGGCCTCCTTCCAGGGCGAGGAAATGGGCAAGCTGTACCGCTTTCTGGGCCTGAGCGTCGGCATCATCGTGCACGACCTTACCAACGAGCAGCGCAAGGAAGCCTACGCCGCCGATATTACCTACGGCACCAATAACGAAATGGGCTTTGACTATCTGCGCGACAACATGGTGCTGTACGAAAAGGATATGGTGCAGCGGGGCCACGCTTTCGCCATCGTGGACGAGGTGGACTCCATCCTCATCGACGAAGCCCGCACCCCCCTGATCATTTCCGGCCAGGGCGAAAAGGCCACCGATATGTACGACCGGGCGGATCGGTTCGTGAGCCGCCTGAAAGCGCCGTCACCTTCACCGAAGAAGGCACCCGCAAGGCCGAATCCGCCTTCAACATCGAAAATCTGTCCGACCCCGAAAACAACGACCTGAACCACTACCTGATCCAGGCCCTGAAAGCCAACGCCATCATGAAGCGGGACGTCGACTATGTGGTGCAGAACGGCGAAGTGGTGATCGTGGACGAGTTCACGGGCCGCTTGATGGTGGGCCGCCGGTACAGCGACGGCCTGCACCAGGCCATCGAGGCCAAGGAACACGTGAAGGTGGAACGGGAAAGCAAGACCTTGGCCACCATCACCTTCCAGAACTACTTCCGCATGTACAAGAAGCTCTCCGGCATGACCGGTACGGCGAAAACCGAAGAAACGGAATTCCAGGGCATTTATAACCTGGACGTGGTGCAGGTGCCCACCAACAAGCCCATGATCCGCCAGGATATGAACGACGTGATCTACCGCTCCAAGAAGGGCAAATACAAGGCCGTGGTGGAGGAAATCATCAAGCGCCACGAAACGGGCCAGCCCATCCTGGTGGGTACGGTTTCCGTTGAGGTCAGCGAGCTTCTGAGCCACATGCTGGACATGCGGGGCATTCAGCATGAAGTGCTGAACGCCAAGCAGCACGCCCGGGAAGCTTCCATCGTGGCTCAGGCCGGTCATTACGGGGCCGTCACCATCGCCACCAACATGGCGGGCCGCGGCACCGACATCCTGCTGGGCGGCAACCCGGATTTCCTGGCCCGGCGCACCATGCGGCAGGAGGAAATTCCGGAAGAAATCATCGAAGCGGCTACCGGCTTCAATGAAAACGTGAGCGAAGAAGTGCTGGAAGCCCGGAAGCATTACCAGGAATTGAAAGCAGAATACAAAAAGACCACCGACGTGGAGCACGACAAGGTGGTGGCCGTGGGCGGCCTGCACATCATCGGCACGGAACGCCACGAAAGCCGCCGCATCGACAACCAGCTTCGCGGCCGCGCGGGCCGTCAGGGCGACCCCGGCTCCAGCCAGTTCTTCATCGCCCTGGAGGACGACCTCATGCGCCTCTTTGGCGGCGAACGCATCCAGCCCCTGATCGAAAGGCTGGGCATGGACGAGGATACCCCCCTGGAAGCGGGCATGCTCACCAAGCAGATCGAAAACGCCCAGAAGCGGGTGGAAAGCCGCAACTACGAAATCCGCAAGCACGTGCTGCAATATGACGACGTGATGAACCAGCAGCGCGGCGTCATCTACGGCCAGCGCCATCAGGTGCTGCGGGGCGAGGATATGCAGGGCGTGGTGGCCACCATGCGGGACGCGCTCATCGACGAAGCCTGCACCCGGTTCTTAGCCGGCGAAAAGAACAGCGAATGGGATCTGAACGGCTTAAAGGATTACCTGGAACGGCTGTGCGTGCCTCACGGGTACATCGACGCCAACAAGGATGCTTTCGCGGGCTTCAGGAAGGAAGACGCCGCCGAATTCCTGAAAAAAGCCTCCGCCCGGTTCTATGAGGAACGGGAGCAGGAAATCACCGGCCTGGGCATCGACATGCGCAAGCTGGAACGCAACGTGCTTCTGCGGGCCGTGGATATGCGCTGGATGGATCACATCGACGCCATGGATCAGCTCCGCGACGGCATCGGCCTGCGCGCCTACGCCCAGCGCGACCCCGTGAACGAATACAAGCTGGAAAGCTACGATATGTTCGAGGAAATGGTGCACCTGATCCGGGAGGACACCGTGCGCTACCTCTATCAGATCCGCATTGAAAAAGCGCCGGAGCGTCAGGCCACCGCCAGGGTGACCGCCACCAACCAGGCCGCCGAAGGCGGCGCGCCGGTGCAGCGCCAGGCGGCGCGGATCAATGCCCGGCTCAACAGCCGCCCCACCGTGAATAACGGCCCTGTGCAGCAGCCCGTGAAGGTGGGCAAAAAAGTGGGCCGCAACGATCCCTGCCCCTGCGGCAGCGGCAAGAAATACAAGAACTGCTGCGGACGGAATTTAGGCGCGGGCGAATCGTGAGTGATCCTCTTTCCGGCAGACAGAAAAAGGAGGTTCTTTCCCGTGCGTTTCACATCGCGGCGCGTCATCGCGTTTCTTATTGATTTTCTCATTGTCAGCATCGTGGCGATGGTCATTGTGATCCTGCTGGATGTTGTTTCCATCCTCTCCAAGGCCGCCCGCAAGATGGATTTCCTGCTGAACGGGAGAATCGGCTTTTTGGCGCCGGAGGACCTGATCCGGGGCTTTATCGCGTTTTTCCTCCTGACGTTCAAGGACTGGCTCTTTTTTTCCGGCAACAGCATGGGGAAACAGCTGATGAAAATCAAGGTGATAAAGCTGGACGGTTCCAGGCTCACCCTCCTGGACTGCGTTAAGCGCACTCTGCCTTACCTGATCATGCCGGTGGAAGCCTACTTAGTGCTCACGGAGCAGGAACGCTTGGGCGACCGATGGGCGGGTACGGATGTCGTGCCCGGCGATTATGAGCCGGAATATGTGGAAAACGAAGAAGACGAAGAAGACGAAGAAGAATACAGGGAGGGAGATCAACGATGATTTTGGAATTGGAACAATATACACAGCGGGTGGACGCCCTCCGCGCCCAGCTCAAGGAAGTGGGCGAGGGGCTGCACATGGACGACATGGACCGGGAACTCACGGAGCTGCGGGAAGAAATGAACGCCGACGGCTTCTGGGATAACCTGGAGCGCTCCACCCATGTGAACCGCCGCATCGCCAACTTGGAAGGCAAAATCAAGCATTACAATTCCCTGGTATCCGGCTGCGACGACGTGGAAACCATGATGGAGCTGGCCCAGGAGGAAAACGACGCCGACATGGTGGCGGAAGCCGGGGCGGAAATCGAGCGCCTGGAAAAGGAAACCGAAGCCCTGGCCCTGGAAACCCTGATGCGCGGCCATTACGATGATAACGACGCCGTGCTGTCCCTCCACGCGGGCGCGGGCGGCACCGAGGCCCAGGACTGGACATCTATGCTCTACCGCATGTACACCCGGTACTGCGAGCGCATGGGCTTTACCGTGAAGCTGCTGGATCTGCTGGACGGCGACGAAGCGGGCATCAAGTCCGTCACCTTCGAGGTATCCGGCGATCACGCTTACGGCTATCTCCGCGGCGAAAAGGGCGTGCACCGGCTGGTGCGCATTTCGCCCTTCGATGCCAACGCCCGGCGGCATACCTCCTTCGCTTCCCTGGACGTGGCCCCCATGCTGGAGGAGGACGACAGCGAAATCGAAATCGACATGAAGTACGTCCGGGTGGACACCTACCACTCCTCCGGCGCTGGCGGCCAGAACGTGAACAAGACCTCCTCCGCCGTGCGCATGACCTACGTGAAGGACGACGTGACCATCGTCGTTTCCTGCCAGACCGAGCGCGACCAGGTGCAGAACCGCGCCACCTGTATCAAGATGTTAAAGGCCAAGCTGCTTGAACTGCGCGAGCGCGCCAAGGAACAGGAGATGGCCGACATCAAGGGCGAAATGAAGAAAATCGAATGGGGCAGCCAGATCCGCTCCTACGTGTTCCAGCCCTATACCATGGTGAAGGATCACCGCACCGGCTACGAATCCGGCAACATCGACGACGTGATGGACGGCAACCTGGAAGGGTTTACCACGGCGTACCTGAAAATGCAGTAAGGGACGGGGGAGTTTTTGCGGGGGAACCGCTTTTGTGCCAAAAGCGGTTCCCCCGCGCCCCTTCCGAAAACCGCCTCGGGAATGATTTGGTTTTTTTTCCAAATTTGACTCCCCGTGCTGCTGATAGGTGATTCATGAAACGAATTTTGTATCTTTGCCTGGGCCTGGTAGGGTTTATTTCCCTGCTCTGCTCCATCGCCGCGTCCAGCGTCACCAATGAAGCCCTCATGAAGCAGGGCTTTCTGAATTATAGCCAGACGGCGCATTTGAGCGTGCCCGCCGGGCGGTACGGGGATTACGCCAAGGCCATTACCCATTATCTGGACGGCAAAACGGCGGCCGTGCAGGTGACGAATCCCGAATCCGGTGAACTGGAAAACGCTTTTTCCGACAAGGAAAACGCCCATCTGGCCGACGTGCGCGGTATCGTCACCGCCCTGAAAATCGTCCGCTGGGCGGGCGGCGGCCTGGTGATCGGATTGCTGGCCTTTCTGTATTTCAGGCACAAGGCCCAGCCCGCGCAATTCTTATCCGATGCCGTGCGGGGCTTCGCCCTTTCCGCCCTGTTCCTGCTTTTGATCACCACCGGCTTGACCGTTTGGGGCGCGGTGAACTTTGACGGCCTGTTCGTCACCTTCCACAAGCTGTCCTTTTCCAACGATCTTTGGCTCCTGAACCCCAACACCGATTTATTGCTGGCCCTGATGCCCCTGAATTTCTTCATCTGGTACGCCGGGGAAATGGGCAAAAGCATGCTGCCCGTGCTGGGCATGATGCTGGCGCTGATCGTGGCGTGGCTGAAAATCGGGAAAACACAAAAGGAAACGGAAACAAAATGAGCTATTTTGAATCCTGCCGACAGCAGGCGGAAGCGCTGAAAAGCAAAGATCACGTCCGCATTTTGGCCATCGAATCCAGCTGCGACGAAACGGCGGCGGCGGTGGTCGAGGACGGGCGGAAGATCCTGTCCAACGCTGTGTTTACCCAAATCGACCTCCACGCCCTCTACGGCGGGGTGGTGCCGGAAATCGCCAGCCGCGCCCACGTGGAAAAGGTCGATCTCATGGTGGATCAGGCGCTGAAAGACGCGGGCATGGAGCTTGGGGACGTGGACGCTGTCGCCGTCACTTACGGCCCCGGCCTGGTGGGGGCGCTGCTCATCGGCGTTTCCTGTGCCAAGGCCCTGGCCTTTGCGGCAAACAAGCCCCTGGTGCCCGTCAACCACATCGAAGGCCACATCTGCGCCAATTTCTTAACGCATCCGGAGCTGGAGCCTCCCTTTGCCTGTCTGGTGGTCAGCGGCGGGCACAGTCACTTATTTTCTGTGGAAGATTACGGCGTGTTCCGCATCATCGGCCAGACCCAGGACGACGCGGCGGGGGAGGCCTTCGATAAAGCCGCCCGTGTGCTGAACATTCCCTACCCCGGCGGGCCACTGCTGGACTGGCTGGCCGAAACCGGCGATCCCCACGCCCTGAAGCTGCCCCGGCCCAAAACGGAGGGTAGGTACGATTATTCCTTCTCCGGCCTGAAAACGGCCTTCATCAACGCCGTTCACAACGCCCGGCAGAAGGGCGAAGCCCTCAACGACGCCGATTTGGCCGCTTCCTTCCGCGCCGCTGTGGTGTCCTTCTTAGTGGACAAGGCCATGCTGGCCGCCGAAGAATTGAATTTAAAGAAAATGGCCCTGGCCGGGGGCGTATCCGCCAACAGTCTGCTGCGCCGTGAAATGGAAGCCGCATGCGCAAAGCGCGGCATCCAGCTTTTTATGCCCATGCTCAAGCTTTGCGGCGACAATGCCGCCATGATCGGCTCCGCCGCCTATTATCATTTGATGCGCGGCGAAATCGCCGATCTGACGCTCAACGCCAAACCGGCGCTGCGCTTATAAACAGTGTGGAGTGTGAAGGGTGGAGTTTGGAGTTTATAAAGATTTTTCCGTTATTTCTTAAAACTGTATACAACTCCACACTCCACTCTTCACACTCCAAACTTTTTCTTTTCCCTTCCATATTTTTTTTTTTTCATGAAAGGAGGCTCCCCATGGCACATACCCGCATGCCCCTGCGCCACCTGCTCAAGCGCTTCCTTCCCTATTACGGCAAGTACAAAAAGGAAATCGCC
>CACWWM010000151.1 GCA_902764565.1 uncultured Eubacteriales bacterium | reverse complement strand
ACGATGGGACTGTGAAGATAGGCGAAAGCCTCCATGAGATGCACGCCGTTTTCCTCCGCCGCCCGGAACATGCTTTCCTCCTGTTCCCTGGACACGGCTAAGGGCTTTTCGCACAGCACATGCTTTTTGGCGTTCAGGGCGCGGATGGCCCATTTACAGTGCAGGTCGTTGGGCAGGGGAATGTAAACCGCTTCCACTTCCGGATCGCCGAGCAGCTCGTCATAGCTGCCATAAGCCTTTGCAAAGCCGAATTCCTGCTGGAATGCCCGGGCTTTTTCCGGGCTGCGGCCCGCCACGGCGTATAAATCGCAGTTGCCTGCCAGCTTCATGGCGGGAATGGTCTGGCCCCGGGCGATGTCCGCCGTGCCCAGCACACCCCATTTGACGTTTGCCATTTGATGCGCCTCCCTTTCCCGTTCAGGCGGCTTCGTTCCCCGTCTGGGCGGTGTACAGCTGATAATACAGCCCGCGCTTCTGCATCAGTTCTTCGTGGCTGCCCATTTCGGCGATGCCCTTGTTGCTGATGTACAGGATGCGGTCGCAGTTCTTGATGGTGCTTAAACGGTGGGCCACGATGATGCTGGTGCGATCCTTGAGCATTTCCCGGATGCCCTCCTGCAGCAGCTTCTCCGTCTGGGTGTCGATGGAGGAGGTGGCTTCGTCCAGGATCAGGATGGCGGGGTTGGAAAGCAGGGTGCGGGCAAAGGCCACAAGCTGCTTTTCGCCCTGGCTCAGGTTGCTGCCCCTTTCCTTGATCTCGGTCTGATAACCCATGGGCATTTTGCGGATCAGCTCGTCCGCGTGTACCCGCTTGGCAGCTTCCTTCACTTCACTGTCCGTGGCGTCCAGGCGCCCGTAGCGGATGTTGTCCATGAGCGTGCCGGAGAAAATGAAGCTGTCCTGGAGCATGATGCCGAGCTGAGAGCGCAGGGAATGAAGGGTGACTTTGCTGATGTCGTGGGTCTTGCCCGCCTTGTCGTGGAGCAGGATCCTGCCGCCGTTCAGGTTATAGAACCGGCACAGCAGATTGATGACCGTGCTTTTGCCCGCGCCGGTGGGGCCCACCAGGGCGATGCTTTCCCCGGCCTTGACGTGCAGGTTCACGTGCTCCAGCACGTTGGCGCCTTCCTCGTAGGCGAAGGTCACGTCCTGGAACTCCGCTTCCCCGGTGATCTCGGGCAGGGGCTCCGCGTCCGGCGCGTCGTCCACCACTACGGGTTCGTCCATGGTTTCAAAAATGCGTTCCAGATAGGCGATGTTGTTGACGAAGGAATTGTAGATGTTCGCCAAATTGGTGATGGGCTGCCAGAAGCGGCTGACGTACTGGCCCATAGCCAGGATCACGCCGAAGGATACCATATTGCCGCCGCCCATCCAATAGACGCCCGCGATGTACAGGAAGGTGAGCACCACCTGGGTCATGGTTTCGGAGCTGAGCCACACGGTGTTGCTGATATACACCGCTTTCATCCACGCCGCCCGGCAGGCGGTGGCCAGCTTTTCCATGATGGAAATATTGACCTCCTGCCGGTCAAAGAACTGGCTCACGCGCACGCCGTCGATGGACTCGGCCAAATAGGCGTTGTAGTTGCTGTTTTTGTTGCTTTGGTTCTGCCAGGCTTTCCGCTGCCGGGGCTTGATAAAGAAAATGATGGCGACGAAAATGGGCAGCCCCGATACGATCACCGTAGCCAATGTGGCGTCGGTTGAGTACATGAACACCACGATGAACGCTAAGCTGATCACGTCGATGATCATATTGATGATGCCGTTGGACAGAATATCCGATACGGAGTTGACGTAATTGATCACCCGCACCAGGATCTTGCCGGCCGGCCGGCTGTCGTAATAGCTGAACGGCAGCTTTTGCAGGTGGGCGAACAGGTCGGCGCGGATATCGTAAATGATCTGCTGGCTCACGTGGGCCATCATGCGGGAGCGAATGACGGTAAACACGATGCTCAGGGAAATCACGCCCACGAACAGCAGGGCCATCCGGCCGATCATGGCGGTGTCCTTGTTGGGCACGGCTTCGTCCAGCACCCATTGGGTGATCTTGGGGATATACAAAGTGGCTACGCTGGACAGGGCGCTGAGCACCAGCGCCAGCAGCATCTTGTATTTGTGCCTGGCCACGTACCGGCCCGCCCGTTTCAGATGCTTCCATTGAAAGGGGGATTCCAGCTTTTCGTCCACGTCGAATTTATTCCGCGCCATCTTACACCGCCTCCTCCATGGGGATGCCGTATTGCAGGCAGTAGGTCTGCCAGTAATAGCCCCGTTTTTCCAGCAGCTCCCTGTGGGTGCCCTGCTCCGTGATCCTGCCGTTCTGCATCACCAGGATCAGGTCGGCGTCCCGCATGGACGAAATGCGCTGGGCGATGATGAATTTTGTGCAGGCGAAGGGCAGATTGCGCAGCTGATCCTGGATATACAGCTCCGTTTCGCTGTCCACGGCGGAGGTGGTGTCGTCCATGACCAGGATGCTGGGCTTGACGGCCAGCGCCCGGGCCAGGGCGATGCGCTGCCGCTGGCCGCCGGAGAGGCCCACGCCGCGCTCGCCGATGATGGTATCGTACCCCTCGGGCAAATGCTCCACAAATTCGGCGGCGTCCGCCCGGCGGGCAAAGTCCTTCACTTCGTCTAGGGTCAATTCCTGATTGCCGAAAGCGATATTGCCCTCCACCGTATCGGAAAACAGGAACACGTCCTGGGTGGCGGTGCCGATGCCGCCCCGCAGCTGCTGGAGCTTCCATTGCTTCACGTCGCAGTCGTCCACCAGCACTTCGCCCTCGGTCACGTCATAGAAGCGGGACAGCAAATGGATCAGCGTGGTTTTTCCGCCGCCGGTGGGGCCCATGACGGCCACCGTCTGGCCCGGCTGCACGGCAAAGCTCACGTCCGACAGAATTTCCTTGGTGTCGATCTTGAAGGATACGTTGCGGAATTCGATTTTGCCCTCCATGCGGCCGTGTTCCACGGCGTCGGGAGCGTCCACGATCTCGGGCTTTCCGTAGTGCAGCTCCATCACCTTGGCGGCGGAGGTGGAAAAGCGCTGCAAATCGTTGATCAGGTTGCCAAGCTCCCGCATGGGGTTGGAAACCGCCCAGCTGAGACCCGTGAAGATCGCCAGCTGGCCGGGGGTCAGCTCGCCGTAAATGATGAACAGGCCGCCCACGAACACCGTCACCAATTGGATGGCGTTCACCAGCAGCTCGATCATGGGGAAGAAGGTGAGCCACAGCTTGTTGATGCGCAGGTGGCTGTTCATGAAGGCGCGGCTTTTTTCCTCGAACCGCTGCTTTTCGTATTCCTCCCGGGCGAAGGCCTTTACCACCCGGTTGCCCGCGATATTTTCCTGGGCGGCGGTGTTCATTTCGCTCAGCTTTTCCCGCATGAACACGAACCGGGGCCGCACGTGCTTGGAAAAGAATTTGGTGATGAGCAGCAGGATGGGCGTGATCACGATCAGCAGCAGGGTCAGCTTCCAGTTCACGAAGAACAGGTACACCGTGGCGAACAGGAAGGTGCAGGCCGCGTCGATGATGCGGTAATCGATGTACGCCAGGAAATGGCGGCACCAGTCCAGGTCGGCGCTCATGCGGGTCATCAGGTCGCCGGTGCGGTGATCGTCAAAAAAGCGCATGTCGTTGTATTGCAGCTTTTCAAACAGGCGGCGGCGCAGATTGAAGATCACGTTCTGGCTGCCTTTTTCCAGAAAGACAACCATGAGGTAGCGAAGCCCTTCCCGGCCCAGCTTCACCACCAGCATGACGGCCAGGATGGCAAGCAGGGGGTCGGGGTTCTGGGCCACGATCACATCGTCGATCAGCCGCTGGGACAGGGCCGGGTTCACCAGCAGCAGCATGCAGGTAAACACGCTGAGGCACAGGGCGATGACGTGGCGGCGGCGGAAGGGAGCGTCCATGTTCTCCCAAAGCCATTTGATTTGATTGCGCAGCATATGATTTCTCCCAAGCGCGGGCGTTAGCCCGCTGAATCAACGGTCAGGTAAGGGTCAGAGAAGCGGAAACGGCGTCCTTCAAATCCAGCTTGGCCGTTTTTCCGTCCGCTTTCAGGGCATAGCCGCCCTTGAAGCCGGTGAAGGAAAGACAGCCGTTTGCGTCGGTGGTCAGGGTTTGGTGGGTTTCCCAATCGCCGTGGATCAGCTTTTGCAGGGCGTAATAGCTGGGCTTTTCGCTGTTGTCCTCCCGCACGAAGCCGGAGGGGGCTTTCAGCCAGCAGCCGTCGTTGAAATCCCAGGTGGTGATGGCTTCCACCAGGGGATGGCTGAACAGGACGGTATACATTTCGGAAATTTCCCGGGCCTGGCGTTCCTCCCCTTCGGGGGTGCTGGGCCAGGAATCTACCTGCCAGTCGTTCAGGTCTTCGATGTGGGCGGGCATGATCGCGCCGGAAATGAGGGTGTTTTCCGTAAAGTGGATGGGCAGGCCAAAGCGGGAGAAGCGTTCCAGCACGTTATTCAGCTTGTCCAGTCCCCAGTAGCCCTGGTGCTGGTGGCTCTGGATGCCGATGGCGCTGATGGGCACCCCCGCTTCCAGCAGCCCTTCCAGCAGGATTTCATAGGACACGCTGGTATTGAAATCGTTGATCAGCAGCACGGCGTCCGGGTCGCTTTCCATGGCGGCGGCGAACACCTCCTTCACCAGCCGGATGCGGCCCTTTTCCTTGCAGATGCGGGTGATGGCGTTGTCGTATTTATCGAACACCGGCATAATGACCACTTCGTTGATCACGTCCCACAGGCCGATCACGCCTTTGTAGGCGTTCACGTCCCGGTGGATGCGCTCGATCTGCCGGCGCATGATCTCTTCGTTGGAATACTGCATCAGCCAGGGGGCGCAGGCCGTGTGCCAGCACAGGGGATGGCCCTTCACCCGCACGCCCTGCTCCCGCAGCCATTTTGCGGCGGCCATGGTTTCTGGATAGGCGGTTTTCCCTTCCTCCGGCTCGTACCGGCCCCAGTAGAAGGGCAGGGTGCCGTAGTTGAACAGGGCCAGCCATTTTTCCATCCGCTGCCGGAGGAAGGCTTTCCGCTGCCCGTCGGGAATTTTCATCAGCGCCACGGCGTCGAACGCGCCGCAGCCGAACAGGAATTCGTGGGAAGTCTGGTCGATCTGTACGGGCCGGTTGGCAAAAGGCGTTCCGTCGGGGTTCAGGATCTGCACGCGGGCGTCCGCTTTGCGGTGATTGAGCTGCTCCATTGCGCTTCCTCCGTTTTTTTCGGCATTTTTTCATGCATTTTTTCATGGCGTTCTTTCGATGCGTCAGGCGCAAAATGGAATTGACATTTTGAGCAATTCCTGATATATTTTAATCCTTAAAGTTTACTCTAAGTCAATAGTACGGGAGGGGAAAATTGGTGTATTCGATTCAGGAGGTCAGCAAAAAAACCGGGCTGTCCGCCCACACCCTGCGTTTTTACGAAAAAGAAGGGCTGCTCTGCCATGTGGAGCGCAGCCCGGGCGGTTTTCGCCAATATACGGATGAGGATTTGGAGGCCCTGGGCCTGATCTGCTGCCTGAAAAATACCGGCATGTCCCTGCAGGAAATTACCCGTTTCGTGCAGCTCACCCACGCGGGGGAACAAACGCTGAAAGAACGGGTGGAACTCCTGCGGGAGCACCGGGAAAACATGATCGCCCGTATAGCGGAAATGCAGAAATATCTGGATAAGGTCACCTGGAAGGTGAACTTTTTCTCGGAAAAGCTGCGGGCATATGAGGAAAAGCAGCAGCGCGAAGCGCAGTAAGCGGCACGGGAGGAGGAG
>CACWWM010000150.1:377-6502 GCA_902764565.1 uncultured Eubacteriales bacterium | reverse complement strand
CGCACAGGAAGATCATGGCGGTGAGCACCAGGATCTTGTCCGCCACCGGATCGGCAAATTTGCCGAACACGGTGGTGATGTTCTGTTTCCGGGCGATGTGGCCGTCCAGAAAATCGGTCAAGGCCGCCAGGGCGAAAACTGCCGCCGAAAATATAGGCTGCCCCAGCGCCCACAGCAACAGGCACACGGGGATCAGCAGGATGCGCAGCAGCGTCAGCTTATTGGGCAAATTCATGGCATGTTCGCTCCATCACGAAATTATCCAAATTTTGGATACCGTCGGCCCATTCCGCCACGCGGTAAGGCCATTTCTGGTGCTTTTTGATGGCGATGGCGGCGTCCAGCGCGCCCCGGCGGTATTCCAGATTCTCCGGCTGCAGGCGCACGGCCTCCCGGAAGGACTGGTGGGCGGTGCCGTACTGCCGCATCCCCATGAGCAATTGGCCGTGGATATAGTACCATTCGTCGTCCCGGGTTTCCGCGTGGCTCAATTGCAGCAGGGCGCTTTCATAGCGCTGCTGCTCCATCAGCTTTTTGGCGATGGCTTTGGCTTGCTCGGGAGAAACTGAGTGAAGAACGGGGCTCTTTTTCCCGGCGAGGCGGCGGATGGCATCCTCGTAGGCCAGGTTCAGCTGGATCAGCTTTTCCTGGGCCTGGCGCTGGTCGTCCCCGTCGGCGAACTGGTCGGGATGGCAGGCCTTCACCCGCTGATGGTAGGCCTGGCGCACCTGCGCTTCGTCCGCGTCCGGGTTCAGGCCCAATATTTCAAATGCGTCCAAAAGATCATTCCCTTTCATGATCCCTGCCCGGCAGGGTGCGGGAAAAGTGACGGGTTCGGGTCAGCAGCGGATTTCCATTGGATCCAGCGGCTCCCGGCGGATATTCGCGCCCAGGGCGCGCAGTTTTTCTTCGATATGCTCATAACCCCGCTCGATATAGCCGGGTTCGTAAATTTCCGTTGTGCCGTTGGCCATCAGCCCGGCCACCACCAGCGCGGCCCCGGCCCGCAGGTCGGTCGCGGTGACGGGCGCGCCGTACAGCTCGGGCACGCCCTCGATCAGGGCGGTCTGGTCCAGGATGCGCACATGGGCGCCCATGCGCTGCATTTCCATCAGGTGCTTGAACCGGGCCTCAAAAATGGTTTCGATCACCACCGAATCGCCGTTGGCCCGGGTGAGCAGGGCGCTCATGGGCTGCTGCAGATCGGTGGGGAAGCCGGGATATTCCTGGGTTTTGATGTTCACGGCCCGGTGGCCCCGGGCGGTGCGCACGCGGATGGCGTCGTCCATATCGCCCACGGACACGCCCATTTCCAGCAGCTTGGCCGTCAGCGCGTCCATATGGGCGGGGATGCAGCCCCGGATCACCACGTCGCCCCGGGTGGCCGCCGCCGCGATCATCAGGGTGCCCGTTTCGATCTGGTCGGGGATGACGGTGTAGGTGCTGCCGTGCAGCCGCTTCGCGCCCACGATGCGGATGGTGTCCGTGCCCGCGCCGCGCACGCGGCAGCCCATGGAGTTCAGGAAGTTGGCAAGGTCAACCACGTGGGGTTCCCGGGCGGCGTTGTACAGGATGGTGCTGCCCTCGGCCTTGGCCGCCGCCAGCATGGCGTTGATGGTGCCGCCCACGGTGATCCGGTCGAAAAACACCTGCGCGCCCTGCATTTTGCCCTTGGCGGTGATCATGGCGCCCCGTTCTTCCACCTCCGCGCCCATGGCCCGGAAAGCCTTCAAGTGCTGATCCACCGGCCGCGCGCCGATGGAGCAGCCGCCGGGATAGCCCACCTCGGCCTCGCCGCAGCGGCCCAGCAGCGCGCCCAGCAGGTAATAGCTGGCCCGCATCCGCTGGCTTTGCCGGTAGGATACCTTGCAGGAGGAAAGGGAACGGGGGTCCACGACCATCCGCCGGGCGGCGGGCTCGTAATCCACCCGCGCGCCCAGCAGCCGCAGGATTTCCGCCAGCACCCGCACGTCTTCGATATCCGGCAGATTTTCAATGGTGCAGGGCTCGTCCGACAAAAGCGCCGCGGGAATCACCGCCACCGAGGTGTTTTTTCCGCCGGAAACATAGGTTTCCCCCATCAGCGGTATGCCGCCCGTAATCAGCAGCTTGTACGAATCCATCCGGCCTGTTCCTCCTTGCTAAAAGCCATACGAAGACAAAATACCATTTTCATTATATCATATTATACCAGACTTGTTAAGTGTTTTTTCTTTTTCTGATCCATCGCGGCTTTTACGGTTGCTTCCGTCCGCTGTTTGTGGTATATTGCAGATGACCATTTTTCCGGGGGATGACGAAGGATGAAGCGGTTTTTTGTGTGTCTGCTGGCGCTTGCGCTGCTGCTGCCGGGCATGGGCCGGGCCGAAAAGGCGTCCGCCTTTCCCGCGTTTTTTCAGGTAAAATACAAGGTGGAAGAACGCAAATTCAACAGCGACCGGTGCTTTGTGTCCAAGGAGCACGTTACCACGGCCCTGTCCCAGGTGGACGAGGAAGTCAACGCCCTGGTGGACGGCTTCGACGACGCCATGGCCGGGCAGATGACCCCGGATAAAGGCAAGAATCCCAAGCGCAACAGCCGTCTGGATATCCATGTGGTGAACACGCGCTCCGGCGAAAGCGCCCTGAGCTTCCTGGTGCTGGCCCGGGAAACCTACCAGCGCAAGCAGAAGCAGTCGCCCATCGCCGGGCGGGTGTACGATATGGCCACCGGGCAGAAAATCACCCTGAACGATCTGTTTTCCGAGGACAGCGAAGCCTGGGCTGTGCTTGCGGACGCCGTGCGGGAACAGCTGAACGCATACTTCCCCGCTCAAACCGCCGACCCCGAAGCCCTGAACGCCCTGTGCACCCGGGAAGCGCTGCTGGAAACGCCCTTCATGCTGGGCCCCGTGTGCTTAAGCCTCCATTACGAGGCCAGAACGCTGTACCCCAAGCAGGGCTCGCTCATGCGGGTCACGGTGCCCTATTCCGCCCTGAAAGGCATGATGACGGAGTACGGCCGGAAACAGACCGACAATTCCAACTATAAAATGGTGGCCCTCACCTTCGACGACGGCCCCGCCCACACCACCACCGCCACCCTGCTCAACAACCTGCGCCACAACGGGGCCCAGGCCACCTTCTTCATCGTGGGCGACCGCATCGAGGAGCACGCCTATATCGTGCTCCGGGAAAACGACGAAAACCATTCCATCCAGAGCCACCATTTCAAGCATACCGACACCAGCAAATCCACCATCGGCCGCATTCAGTCCTACACGGAAAAGATGTACAAGGCCATGACGGAAACCTTCGGCCTGGGCCCCCTGATGCTGCGGGCCCCCTACGGCATCTTCGATTATTTCATCAAAGCCAAGGTAAACCTGCCCCTGATCGAGTGGGACGTGGATACCAAGGACTGGACGGGCAAATCCTCCGCCGCCGTGCTGAACGTGGTGAAAAAAGAGGTGAAGGAAGGCTCCATCATCCTCATGCACGACATCAAGGACCATACCCCCGAATCCGGCAGGCTGGCGGCGGAATGGCTGTATAACAACGGCTATATGTGCGTCACCGTGGAAGATTTGTTCATGAACTACGGCCAGGAAATGGTGCCCAATAAGATTTATTACCGCGTGAAAACCGAAACGAGCGAATGAAACGAAAAATTCGGGGGCTTCTTCAGCCCCCGGGCCCCTGAACCAGGGCCGTTTGGCCCTGGACCCATCCTGGGGAATAAACAAGTCTTACGGGAATAAGCGGTATGCGCCCGCAGCATTTACGGCTAATGGCGCGTTCCCGGGCAGAAGAAAAGCGGAAGGACAGCCGAAAAATGAGTGAACTCATTTTTCGGCTGACCCTCCGCTTTTCCCTGTGCGCATTGCGCACAGGTGGCCAGCTTCGCTGGCCGCCCGGGAACAGAGTTTTGATATTCAAGCAACAGCGGGAATTTGTCTTTTCTCCACGTCGGGCAAGTTCCGCAGGTGAAGGGTCCAGGGAGGTCACCTCCCTGGTGGGGTTTGGGGCAAAGCCCCAATATATCCCCTTCACCTCACTGCAGGCACCAGGACGGCACAAAGCCGCGCATGATGGCACTGCCCGCCAGCACCTCCACATAGGCCCAGGTTTCGCCGTTTTCCTGCGTATAGCCCAGGAACAGCACATAGGTGCCCCGCGAAAGGGAGGCCACGGGGGCCAAGGTGCGCACGGGATCGTCGATCAGATCGGCGGCATAGAGCAGGCGGCGGGTGACGGCCTGAAAATCCAGGTATGGGATGCTCAGGCCCATGCGGGGCAGAGCCTCCAGGCTGACGTAGCCGATGCGGTAATTGCCGTTGGACAGGCCGTAGCCGATCAGCGCCCAGTTTCCTTCCACCCCATACACCCGGCAGCTGCCGCCGCCCATGGTGGCTTTATTGTTGTTGGCCCGGTAATAGTAGGTGCCGGGGCCGGAGTACACGGGCCAGCTTCCCTGCATCCACACCGTTTGGGGCGTGGGCAGCCATACGCTCCGGTTGGTCCGATGGTAATAGGTATTGGGCACGTCGCTTATGGGGGTCGCGGTGGGATAGGTGGGATAAACCGGGTAATAATAGGTCGGCGCAGGCGTCGGCCGGGGTGTGGGCCGGGGCGTCGGCGCGGGCGTGATCACATAATAGGTGGGTGCGGGCATGTCTCCGCCCACCAGATGCTTGGACCATACGAACCCGCGCATGGGCCCGTTGGGGGTCTGCACCTCCACATAGGTCCAGTCGGTGCCCATGGTGGAAAGCACCGTCACCGCCGAGCCTTCCGGCACGGTATAGATCATTTTGTTATGGATCACCGGGTCGTCCGTCACGCGGCAGTAATCGTCCGCGTAGGCGATATACGGCTGGAAGGTCAGAGAATAATTGATGTAGCCGGTCACGTTGTATATTTCGCCCAGGGCTTCCCCGCTGATATATCCGATGCGGTATCCGCCTGAGCTCAGGCCGTATCCGATCATGACCCAGCCGTTGTCCGTCACCCCGTAGATGCGGCATTCGCCGCCGCCGTAAGCGGCTTTGCCGCTGTTGGCCCGCACGTATTCTTTGCCGGGGCCGCTGTATACATCGTAGCCCGACCGGAACCTGCCCTTGGCGTATGTGTCCAGCACCGATTCCGCTCCTGCCGGGAAGATCAGCCCCGCCAGCAGCACCACTGCCGCCATCAAACACAGCATCGTCCGCTTCATCCGGGATCAGCTCCTTTTTCTTCCTTCATTCGCCGCAGGTTCATTGTATCATGTTTGCCCGCCGATCGCAATGCGCACGGGCCGCGTTCCGAACCGCTTTCATCCACAATAACGCCCCAAATTTTCCTTTTCTTCCCCAATTTATGAAATTTTTGCTCGAAAGAGGCAGGAAAAGGGGCGTTCGCGGTGAATAGTGAAATTTGGGTTAGGATGAGGCTTTTCTTTTTCATCCGCAGAATCGAACGAGCGAAAAAGAACGGCCGTGGTATATTTTTCCGAACCTTCATCACCAAAACCATGACAGGAGAATGGGGGAAAAGGGAATGGAAATGTCCGAAAAGCTGCAGGCGCTGGCCGCTGAAAAAGCCGCCGTCCTGCAAGGGGACGCCGAACGCATCGCCAAGCAGCATGCCGACGGAAAATGCACAGCCCGCGAACGGGCCGCCAAGCTGTTTGACGCGGGCAGCTTTGTGGAAATGGACGCGCTCAGGCAGAACAGCAGCGTAGTGGCCGGCTGCGGCACGGTGAACGGCCAGGCGGTCTATTGCTTCGCCCAGGATTTCGCTGACCACAGCGGGGCCATGACCAAGGCGCAGGCGGAGAAAATCCTGAAAGTCCTGCGCATGGCGAAGGTCACCGGCGCGCCCGTGGTGGCGATGCTGGACAGCGCGGGCGTGAAGCTGTCCGAGGGGATGGACGCCCTGCCCGCCTATGCGGAGATTTTGGGCGCGCTGGCGCGGCTAAGCGGCGTGTGCCCGCTGATCAGCTGCGTCATGGGGCCCTGCCGTGGGCTGGCCGCCATGATTACCCAGCTGACCGACTTTAACATCCAGGTGAAAAAGACCGGCGAAATCGCGCTGCACACCGCCCAGGTGATGAACAGCGAAAAGGGCCGGGAAAAGACCGCCCAGCAGCTCTTCGGCGCGGA
>CACWWM010000150.1:0-367 GCA_902764565.1 uncultured Eubacteriales bacterium | reverse complement strand
CGCCCTGACCGCCGCCACGGAAGAAGAAGCCGTGGCACAGATCACCGCCCTGATCGACCTGCTGCCCGCCTGCAACATGGAGGACGCGCCCCTTTCCGATGGCGAGGATCTGAACCGCCAGCTTACGGCGGAGGACCCCGACGGCGCGGCCGCTCTCATGCAGGATTTAGCCGACGGCGGCATGCTGATTGAGCTGTATAAGGGCTACGGCCCCGCCATCCGCACGGCCCTGTGCCGGGTGGGCGGCCATACCGTGGGCCTGATCGCTAACGACCACACCGTGGACGGCGGGCGCATGGGGAGCCAGGACAGCCGCAAGGCCGCGCGGTTCGTGCGCCTGTGCGACTGCTATCAGATTCCCGTGATC
>CACWWM010000149.1 GCA_902764565.1 uncultured Eubacteriales bacterium | reverse complement strand
TATTATGAATGGAATAGACTGATAACACTGATACTTTGTGAAATAAATCAATAATCCAATGCAAGCAATGGTGATCGAAATGATTATTGATTAATTGACCGAATAATTGCGAATCTGTCAGGACTTCTTCACTGACCAATATATTCGCAAGCTCGAAAGCAAGGGAACCTCTGATTTAATCCCCTACCCCAACAAATAATAGTATGGTATAATAGCATCATCAATCAAAGGTGGTGCAGCGCTATGAAGCAAGAAACCTTCACTGACATCGAATACAGCTTTCGGAAGAAGAAGACCAAGCGGGAAGAGTTTCTTGAAATCATGGATGAGATCATTCCGTGGGATGAATGGGTGGGTGTAATAGCGCCTTATTATCCCAAGGGGAAGCGTGGCCGTCCACCCATGGGCATTGAGAAAATGCTGCGGATGTATCTGCTGCAGATCTGGTTCAATCTTTCAGATCCAGCAACAGAAGACGCAATCTATGACAGCTATGCCATGCGGAAATTCACCGGAATCGATTTTGTGAAAGAATCGGTTCCGGACGAAACAACACTGTGCAAATTCCGGCATTTACTGGAAGAACACGGCCTGAACAAGCTGTTTTTCGAGGCCATAACCCGTGTCATGGTACAAACAGGTCACATGATGAAGGGTGGCAGCATTGTGGATGCCACAATCATAGACGCGCCCAGCTCCACAAAAAACGCGGACAAAGCGCGCGATCCGGAAATGCACCAAACGAAAAAAGGAAATGAATGGCGCTTCGGCATGAAGTGCCATATTGGCGTGGATGTAGGAAGTGGATTGGTTCACACAATTACCGTGACCCCGGCAAACCGGCACGACATAACGCAAGCAGCAAGCCTGATTCGTGAAGATGACGAAGTTGTATATGGGGATTCCGGGTATCTGGGGCTTCAAAAGCGGACAGAAATCAAGGAAAATGAGCATTTTAGCAGCATAGACTACCGAATCGCACGACGTCCTAAAAGCTTGCCCAAAGTGAGCGACAACGCCTTTGACTGGGAACGGTACATTGAGCACCGCAAGGCATCCGTCCGGTGCAAAGTGGAGCATGCTTTCCGGATCATAAAATGCCAGTTTGGGTACAAAAAAGTAAGATACCGCGGACTGAAGAAGAATGAAAATCGGCTGTATGCCATGTTTGCCTGCGCCAATCTGTACTCCCTTGCGATTGCAGGGCAGACACTTACGGCAGTATGAGGAAGGGGGACATCTGCCCTTTTGGAAGAAAATTGGGGATAAAAAACCGACAAAAAAGGCTTAATGCCTGTATTTTAAGAAAAGAACAGCCCTGTATTCTGCTAAAATGCTGATAAAGCACAACAAAGCAGCGTACAGGGCTATTTATTCAGAGGTTCCTAAGAAAAATATGTTGATCAATGCTTGTACAGCCGACAAAAATCTTTGCACGATCTTTACATACACAGAAGATATCCTTACACCGTTCTTATTTGATCTATCCTATAATTGCATCATATCAGAAAGGGGGTAAAAGCGTGCGGCTCTTTGGAAAGTATCGAATGACCACATTTCAGATCATTGCCTTTGGCTTCATTGCGCTGATCCTGATTGGCACGCTGCTGCTTTCCTTGCCTTTCGCCAGCAGAAAAGCGGGAAGCGTGGGGTTTTTGGATTGCCTGTTTACCGCGACTTCCGCCGTATGCGTAACGGGATTGGTCGTGCAGGATACGGCTTCATGCTGGTCGCCCTTTGGCCAGGCGGTAATCCTTACACTGATTCAAATCGGCGGCATGGGCGTGGTGACGGCTGCCGTTTCCTTGGCGTTTTTGTCCGGCAGGAAGATTGGGCTGATGCAGCGCAGCGTGATGCAGGAATCCATTTCCGCGCCGCAGGTGGGCGGCATTGTGCGGTTGACCCGCTTTATTGTCCTTTCGTCCCTGGGGATGGAAGCCATTGGCGCGCTGCTGCTGATTTCCTCCATGATTCCCCGCTTTGGCGTTGGAAAAGGGATTTGGTATGCTGTTTTTCATTCTGTTTCCGCCTTCTGCAACGCGGGCTTTGACCTGATGGGCATGCGGGAGCCCTTTTCATCTCTGACAGGATTCAGTGAGAATATATTGGTAAACGTTACCCTGATGACGCTGATTACGGTTGGCGGCATCGGTTTTCTGGTGTGGAACGACGTGAGGGAACATGGCTTCCATTGGAAACAGTACCGATTGCAAAGCAAAGCCGCGCTTTTTACCTCCGCCTGGCTGGTGATTTTGCCGGCGCTGTGGTTTTTCTTCTTTGAAATGGAGCAGATTCCGGCGGAAAAACGCATCCTGCCCGCCCTGTTTCAATCCGTCACCCTGCGTACGGCAGGCTTCAATACCGTGGATTTGAACCATATCAGCGGATCGGGCCAGGCCCTGATGATCGTTTGCATGCTTGTAGGCGGCTCGCCCGGCTCCACGGCGGGCGGCATGAAAACTACCACGCTGGCGGTGCTGCTCACCACCGCGTTTGCCGTTTTCCGAAGAAAAGCCCATGTGAGCCTTTGGGGCAGGCGGATCGCAGACGATACGGCCCGGCAGGCAATCGCCATCCTGATGATGTATCTGCTGCTTTTTTTCGGAAGCGGCCTGATCATCAGCCGGATCGAAGGGCTGCCCCTCATGAGCTGCCTGTTTGAGACCGCCTCCGCCATCGGAACCGTCGGGCTCACCCTGGGGATCACCAGCCGGCTTTCCACGGCTTCCAGGCTGATCCTGATTGTATTGATGTTCCTGGGCAGGGTTGGCGGCCTTACGCTGATCTATGCCGCGCAGTCGGTCAAAAAAGGAGCTCAAAGCACGCTGCCATTGGAAAAAATCACAGTAGGCTAAAGGAGGAAAAACCATGAAATCCATTTTGCTGATTGGTTTGGGACGCTTTGGAAACCATATCGCGGCAAAGCTGAACGAGCTGCATCATCAGGTGATGGCCGTTGACAAAAACGAGCAAAGGATCAACGACGTGCTGCCGCTGGTCACCGACGCGCAGATC
Organism: uncultured Eubacteriales bacterium; assembly: GCA_902764565.1. Taxonomy (GTDB): domain Bacteria; phylum Bacillota; class Clostridia; order Christensenellales; family Aristaeellaceae; genus RUG563. Next base: position 2,871 of record CACWWM010000149.1, on the reverse strand, counting down.
GGGGACGCGACCAACAAAGCCTTTCTGCGTTCCCTGGGGGTAGATAACTATGACGTATGCTTTGTCGCCATCGGGGATGATTTCCAAAGCTCCCTGATCGTTACCTCTTATCTGAAGGAATTGGGCGCGAAAAAGGTGATCGCCCGGGCTTCCAGGAATGTGCAGCGGCAATTTCTGCTTCGCAACGGCGCGGACGGCGTGGTGTACCCGGAGGAGCAGCTGGCGGCCTGGACGGCCATTCGATATACATCCGATCATATCCTGGATTATATTGCTTTGGATGATGAATTTGCCATTTACGATGTATCCGTCCCCGCGGAATGGGACGGGAAAACCGTAGGCGGGCTGGACATTCGGAAAAAGTATAATCTGAATCTGCTGGCTGTGCGAAACAATGGAACGCCCAGCATGGCTGTGACCAGCGATACACAATTAAAACAGAATCAGACGATCCTTGTGCTCGGAAAATGGAAGGATATACAAAAATGTTTCCGAATATAAAAGATGCTTCCCTTAAGGAAGTGATTCATGCATGACGGACGCGCTTTTGATCGTGACCTTCCTGCTCACAGGCATCTATGGCTATTGGGTCATGGATCGGGTGGACCGGTTTCTGAATGAACACGTGAAGGGAGAAGAAGAGGAAGCGAATGAGCAGCAGCAAAGATAACCGGCAAAGCAGCCACATCCTGGTCTGCCTTTCTTCATCGACCTCCAATGCCAGAGTGATCCACGCCGCCGCCCGGATCGCCGCCGCCTTTCAGGGCACTTTTTCCGCATTGTTTGTGGAAACGCCTGGCTATGCGCAGCTATCCGACGATGACAAAAAGCGCCTGCGCAGCAACATGAACCTGGCGGAAAAGCTGGGCGCCAAAATAGAAACGGCGATTGGAGACGATGTTCCTTATCAGATCGCCGAATATGCCCGATTGTCCGATGTTTCCTGTATCGTGATCGGCCAGACCAATACGGTGGGCGGCCTGCTCCGCAGGAAGCGGTCTTTGACAGACCGTTTGATCAATTACGCGCCGGATCTGGATTATTTCATCATTCCCGATCACGGAACCAGGGTGTATGTGGCCCGGAAAGCGCCGGAAAGCAATCGAAAAAGGGCCATTATAGATACTGGGATTTCTTTGGCCGCTTTGGGCCTTTGCACACTGATCGGTTTTTTGTTTTCCCATTTGGGATTTACCGACGCCAACATCATCATGGTTTATCTGCTTGGGCTGCTGACTGTGTCCATCAGCACGGCGCACCGGGCGTTCAGCCTGATCTGGGCCGTGGTCAGCGTGCTGCTGTTCGATCTTCTATTTACAACGCCTCGCTTTACCTTCTATGCTTACGGCACAGGCTATCCCGTCACCTTTCTGGTCATGTTTGCCGCCGCTTTCCTGATCAGCACGTTGGCGATCCGCCTGAAGCGGAATGCCAGGCAATCGGCCCAAACGGCCCGCCGGGTGAGCGTGGTGCTGGAAACGGACCGGCAGCTTTCCAAAGCAAAATCAAAAGAGGAAATCCTTTCGGTGCTGGCGGGGCAATTGACGCAGCTTCTGAAAAGGAGTCTGGTGGTATATCCGGCAGAGGACGGCCGCTTGGGCGATCCCGTATTCTATCCCGCCGCGGAGGATACGACGCCCTATCGCATGGAGCGGGAACGGCAGGCGGTGGAATGGGCGTTTGCCCAGCGCAAGCGCGCCGGTGCGACCACAAACAGGTATCCGCAAAGCAGTTATTTGTATTACAGCATGCGGGTGCAGGAGCATGTATATGGCGTCGTCGGCGTGGCGGTGCACGATTCTCCGCTGGACGCCTCGGAAGAAAGCATGCTTGCCTCCGTGGTGGGCGAATGTTCCCTGGCGCTGGAAAACGCCCGCAACGCGCGGGAAAAAGAGGAATCCATGGTGCTGGCGGAAAACGAGCGCCTGCGGGCCAATCTGCTCAGGGCTGTTTCGCATGACTTGCGCACGCCGCTGACCTCCATCATGGGAAACGCGGATAATCTGCTTTCCAGCGGAGAAAGCATGGATCGCAATACCCAGCGCCAGCTGTATTCCGATATTTATACGGACGCCCAATGGCTGACCGGCATGGTGGAAAACCTTTTATCCGCCAGCCGGATGGAGGATGGCAGCCTGAAGCTGAACATGAACACCGAACTCATGGATGATATGATCGCCGAAGCTGTGCGGCACATGGGCAGGCGGCTGGACGGCTTCCATTTGGATATTCATAGGGCCGAAGCGCTTTTGTTCATTCAGGCGGATGCCCGGCTGATCGTGCAGGTCATCATCAACCTTTTGGACAACGCCATCAAATACGCGCCGGCAGGAACAGGCATTGAAATCAGCACGCGGGAGGCGCACGGAAACGTATTGGTCCGCATTGCGGATGAAGGCCCGGGAATCCCGGAGGATCAAAAGCCGCACGTTTTCGATCTGTTCTATTCCGGAAACAACCTTACCGGCGACAGCCGGAGGGGATTGGGCCTTGGCCTTGCGCTGTGCCAATCCATCATGAAGGCCCACAACGGCACGATCACCGTCCATGACAGCATGCCCCACGGCGCTGTTTTTGAGCTGACTTTTCCCAAAGCGGAGGTGAACCTGGATGAATAAACCGCTGATCCTGATCGTGGAGGATGATCCGCCCATCCGCAATTTGATTTCCGTAGCCCTGGAAACCCATGATTACCGTTTTCTTTCCGCTTCCAGCGGCGGAACGGCCATCATGGAAGCCTCCTCTCATAACCCGGACATTATGCTGCTGGATTTGGGCCTGCCCGATCTGGATGGCGTGGAGGTGATCCGGAAAACCCGTTCCTGGTCTAATCTGCCCATTATTGTCATCAGCGCCCGCAGCGACGACAGC
>CACWWM010000148.1 GCA_902764565.1 uncultured Eubacteriales bacterium | reverse complement strand
CGGCTGTTTTCCGCCGGGGATATGCGCACCGGCCAATCCCTGGTGGTGCGCGCTTTGGCCGACGGACGGGCGGCGGCCAAGGAAGTGCATGCGTTTTTGCAAAGAAAAAACGGTTTTTGAACAAAGGAAGGAATTGACATTCTCCCGGTGGGAAAGCATAATATGCGAATGGATTCTGCGGTGACTGCCGCAAAGGGGAGGCAAGAAGGCCGTGTGTGGAATCGTCGGTTATACAGGCAATGAACAGGCCGCGCCCATCCTGCTGGACGGGCTGAAAAGGCTGGAATACAGGGGCTATGATTCGGCGGGGCTGGCCGTGCGCGACGGCGGCGCTCTGGCGGAAGTGGTGAAGGCCACGGGCAAGCTGCAGCATTTAGCGGATAAAACCGACCAGGGCCGCGCCCTGCCCGGCATGTGCGGCATCGGCCACACCCGCTGGGCCACCCACGGCGGCCCCAGTATGGTGAACGCCCATCCTCACGTCAGCGGCAATTGCTCCGGCTCCGGTTCCGGCACGGTGGAATCGGACGTGGTGGGCGTGCACAACGGCATCATCGAAAACTTTTCCGAATTGAAGGAAAAGCTGCTGCGCCACGGCTACGTTTTTTACAGCGACACCGACACGGAAGTGGTGGTGAAGCTGGTGGATTACTACTATAAGAAGTACAAGATCGGGCCGGTGGACGCCATCACCCGAACCATGGTGCGCGTCCGGGGCAGCTATGCCCTGGCCCTCATGTTCAAGGATTACCCCAACGAGATTTTCGCCGCCCGGAAGGATTCGCCCCTCATCATCGGCACGGCGGAAAACGCCTCCTTCCTGGCTTCCGACGTGCCCGCCATCCTGAAATACACCCGCAGCGTGTATTACATTGATAACCTGCAGGTGGCGCGGGTGTCTCCCGGCAGCGTGAAATTCTACGACCTGAACGGAGACGAGGTAACGCTGCCCCTGACGGAAATCACCTGGGACGCGGCGGCTGCGGAAAAGAGTGGCTACGAGCATTTCATGCTCAAGGAAATCCACGAGCAGCCTGCCGCCGTGCGGGACACCCTGAACAGCATCATCAAGGACGGGGATATCGTGCTCACGGAAACGGGGCTGACGGACGAGGTGATCCGGTCCCTTTCCCAAATCGATATCGTGGCCTGCGGCTCCGCCTGGCATGTGGGCATGGCCGCCCAATACGTGATCGAGGATTTGGCGAAGCTGCCCGTGCGGGTAGAGCTGGCCTCCGAGTTCCGTTACCGCAGTGCGCCCATGCCGGAAAACACCTTGGTGATCGTCATTTCCCAGTCCGGCGAGACCGCCGACAGCTTAGCCGCCCTGCGGGTAGCCAAGGAGCGCGGGGCCCTCACTTTGGCGGTGGTGAACGTGATTGGCTCCACCATCGCCCGGGAAGCGGATCACGTTCTGTATACCTTGGCGGGGCCGGAAATCGCCGTGGCGACCACCAAGGCGTACAGCGCCCAGCTGGCCGCCATGGACGCCTTGGCGGTGCGCATGGCCCTGGCCCGGGGGCAGATTTCCCGGGAAGAATACGGTCATCTGATCGAGGAATTGGGCACGATCCCGGATAAGATCCGGCGCATTCTGGAGGACAAGGAACGGCTGCAATGGTTTTCCTCCAAGATCGCCAACGCCCACGATATTTTCTTCATTGGCCGGGGGCTGGACTACGCCATTTCCCTGGAAGGCAGCCTGAAAATGAAGGAAATCAGCTACATCCATTCCGAAGCCTATGCGGCGGGGGAGCTGAAGCACGGCACCATCAGCCTGATCGAGCGCGGCACCCTGGTGGTGGGCGTGCTCACCCAAAGCGGGCTGTACGAAAAAACCGTTTCCAACATGATGGAGTGCAAGTCCCGGGGCGCGTATTTGATGGGCGTGACCACCAACGGGAATTTCGACGTGGAGGATTCCGTGAACTTCGCCGTTTACGTCCCCCGGACAGACGAGCATTTCGTTTCCTCCCTGGCGGTGGTGCCCCTGCAGTTGCTGGGCTATTATACCAGCGTCAGCCGGGGATTGGATGTTGATAAGCCCAGAAATCTTGCGAAAAGCGTGACCGTGGAGTGAACGAAAGCTTCCTGGGGGAAACCGCTCTTTGGAAATACATCGCACGGCCTGCGCTTCGCTTGCCCGCGCTGTTATTCTATGATACTTGAATGGTATCGCGCAATACATCTAAAGCTGTATTGCTGAAAGAGCGGTTTCCCCCAGACCCCTTTCCGAGAAAGCCAAAACATCAGGGTTCGTTCAGCATATTCAGCGAAAATTCTTGCTTGTGAGGTACAAAGACATGAAAAAATACATTTTTGTGACCGGCGGCGTGGTTTCGGGCCTGGGCAAGGGCATCACGGCGGCGTCCCTGGGGCGGCTGCTGAAAGCGCGGGGCCTGAAGGTGGCCGCGCAGAAGCTGGACCCCTACATCAACGTGGACCCCGGCACCATGAGCCCTTACCAGCACGGCGAAGTGTACGTGACCGAGGACGGCGCGGAAACCGACCTGGATCTGGGCCACTATGAGCGCTTCATCGACGAGGATCTGAACAAGTATTCCAACCTGACCACCGGCAAGGTGTACGCCAACGTCATTCACAAGGAGCGCCAGGGCGGCTATCTGGGCTCCACCGTGCAGACCATTCCCCACATCACGGACGAAATCAAGCGTTTCATTTACCGGGTGGGTGAACAGACCGACGCCGACGTGGTCATTACCGAAATCGGCGGCACCATCGGCGATATCGAAAGCCAGCCCTTCATCGAGGCCATCCGTCAGGTGGGCCTGGAGGTGGGCCGGGAAAACGCCCTGTATGTTCACGTCACCCTGGTGCCCTACCTGAAAGCCAGCGGCGAGCACAAGTCCAAGCCCACCCAGCATTCCGTCAAGGAATTGCAGGGCATGGGCATTACCCCCAACATCATCGTGCTGCGGGTGGACGAAAAAATCACCGACGAATCGATCTTTTCCAAGATCGCTCATTTCTGCAACGTAAAACCGGACTGCGTGATCGAAAACCTGACCCTGCCCAACCTGTACGAAGCGCCCCTGATGCTGGAGGAAAGCGGCCTGTCCGGCATCGTGTGCCGGGAGCTGGGCATCAACGCCCCCGCCCCCGACCTGACCGAATGGCAGGCGCTGGCGGAGCGCATCCGGCACCAGAACAAAAAAGTAAAAATCGGCCTGGTGGGCAAATACGTGCAGCTGCACGACGCCTACCTTTCCGTGGCCGAAGCCCTGCGCCACGCAGGCTACGCCCTGGACGCCAAGGTGGAAATCACCTGGATCGATTCGGAAACGCTGACGGAAAACAACATTGAAGAAATCCTGTCGCCCATGCAGGGCCTCATCGTGCCCGGCGGCTTCGGCGGCCGGGGCATCGAGGGCATGATATTAACGGCCCGGTACGCCCGGGAGCATCACATCCCCTATTTCGGCATTTGCTTGGGCATGCAGATCGCCGTGATCGAATACGCCCGGAACGCGGCGAACCTGAAAAACGCCAATTCCCGGGAGTTTGACGAAAACGCGCCCCATAAGGTGATCGACTTCATGCCCGGCCAGAACGACGAAATCGACAAGGGCGGCACCCTGCGCCTGGGCAAATATCCCTGCATCCTCCAGGAAAACACGGTGATCGCCCGCTGCTACGGCAAAACCGAAATCAGCGAACGCCACCGCCACCGCTATGAATTCGCCAACGAATATCGGGACGCCCTGACGGGCGCGGGCCTGTGCCTCTCCGGCCTGTCCCCGGACGGCAGGCTGGTGGAAACCGTGGAAATTCCAGGCGAAGCCTTTTTCGTGGGCGTGCAGTTCCACCCCGAATTTAAGAGCCGTCCCAACAAACCTCATCCCCTGTTCCAGGGCTTTGTCCGGGCGGCGCTGGAAATAAAAGCGTAGAATAATCGCCATGGCGGGAACCTCCGCCATGGCGATTGCTATAAAGCAAGGAAAGCTTACTTGTTTTCCCCCGAGGGTACGTTCCATTGGAGGATTTGATCCAGCGGAAGGGGCTTGGCGTAATAATAGCCCTGAAAGCTCTTTACGCGGAAGCTCCGCAGGATATCCCGCATGCCCCTGGTTTCGATGCCCTCCACGCAGACCTTGGAGCCGAAGATGGTGGCCAGGTCTGCCACGTTCCGGACGAGCTTCCGGTTTGTGTCGTTCTGTTCAATGTCCGTTACAAAGCTGCGGTCAATCTTGATGGTATCAAAGGGTACCTCTTTTAGCAGGCCGACGGTGGAAAAACCGGTGCCGAAATCGTCCATGGCGATGAGAATGCCCCTGGATTTCAGGCTGGCGATCACATTTTTCAGCAGCGCCATATCCAGCAGCCTGCACCGTTCCGTTACTTCCAGGCACAAATGCTCCGGCGGGAAATCCAGCTCGTTCAGGAGACGCAGCACCCTGTCCGCGAAGTCCGGCTTTTCCAGCTGGGTGTAGGACAGGTTCACGTTGACGATGAAATCGGGATGCCGCGGCAAAATTTGCTTTGTGGCTAAAATCGCTTCCCGGATGATCCATTCGCCCAGGGCGGGGAACTGGGGGTCCGATTCCAGAACGGGGATGAAATGATCCGGCGGAACCATGCCGTACACGTCGTTTTTCCAGCGGATCAGGGCTTCCGCGCCGATCAGCCGCTCGGTTTTCGCGTCCACCACGGGCTGATACAGCAGATAAAAGCCTTCAAAGCTGTGGGTGATGGAAGCGCGGATGGCATGCAGCATTTCCAGCCGCTGGTGGCTTTGCTCGGTCAGGCCGTCGCGGAATTCCACCAGATCGCCCTTCTGATGCAGCTTGGATTCTTCGTAGGCAAAGTTCAGGCAGGCGTAAACCGTTTGGGAATCCACGTCGAATTCTTCCAGCCGCAGCGCGCCGCACTGCAGATCCAGCAGCACGTTTTCACCGTCCACCTGGAAGCTCTCATGCAGGAACGCCCGGAAACGGCTGTAATAGCCCCGGAACTCAGCGATGGACAGGCTGTTGCTGATGACCGCGAACTTCGTTCCGTCGATCCTGTATACATGGCCCGTGTTCCCAATGTCTTCAAATACGCACCGGGCGTATTGCTGCAATACCCGGTTGCCGAAATGATACCCGTACATTTCGTTGATCTCGGAAAATTTGCTGATGCCGAACAGCGAAACGCTGACCGCCGCGTTTCTTTTGATGCAGCTTTCCAGGTCTTCAAAGAAGCCGTACTGGTTCCGAAAGCCCGTCAGCGTATCAATATGGCTCTGCTGGCCATGATTACGGATGGTGCCCACAAAGTAGTCCGGTTCCCCCGCCTGATCCCGGATCACGGTGCCCCGGCAGGTGCACACGTCGTATTCTCCCGTCACGCGCTTTGCCCGGTACTGCATATCGTGGCCGGCGGCGCTGCCGGAAAAAATCTCGTCGATGCCCTTGTGATAGGCCGCCCGGTCGTCCGGGTGGATGTGGTTTTCCCAGATATCGCCCGCCCCGTACATGTATTCGGCGGGCAGGCTGTAAGTATCCACCGCGCTTTTGGACCAGCGGGAGAAATCGTACTTCATATCGCACAGGTACACGTAGGTGCCTTCCGATACCACCTCGAAAGCCTTGAACAGGGCGTCCAGGATGACCCGCCGCTCCTCGGTAATGGCCCGGATTTCGGACTTATCCTGGAAAGAATGGCTTTCCTGCAGCATCTTCTGTTCCTTCAGCCGGGCCTTGTCGGCGTACATCTGGCTGTCGGCGCGGTTGAACACGTCCTCCGCGGAATGGTCTTCATACGGCAGGAATTCCGCCAGCCCGGAAGCCACCACCGGCCCTTCGCCGAAGCGGATGTTTTCTTCCACCTGCCTTTTGAAGTCGGCGATCAGTTCCTTTCGGTTTGTGTAATCCTTTCCCGTGAGGATCACGGCAAATTCG
>CACWWM010000147.1 GCA_902764565.1 uncultured Eubacteriales bacterium | reverse complement strand
CGCCATTTTACAAGAAATTGATGCAACCCATCGAAAGACTGCTTTAGCTGACTTTCGATGGCAGAGCATCGACTTTGTCGATGCTCTGAACGGAGAAGCCGCTTCAAATGGCTTCTCCGTTTTCGTTGCTTATCCCTTTACCTGGATACGGGTCAGGGCGCGTTTCAGCCGGGCTTCCGCCACGGTGAAATCCTGATCCTCGCGCTGGAGCTTTTCCAGCATTTCCTTGGCGCTTTCCTCCGCCCGGCGGGCACGCTCCAGATCGATATCGTCGGCCCACTCGAAGGTGACGGCCACCACGTGCACTTCGTTGCCGTGTACGCTGAGCATGCCGTTGTTGCAGGCGGCCAGCCGGGTATTGCCCTGGCCGTCTGTCACCCGGGCTTCGCCGATAGCCAGCGGCACGGCGTAGTCAATATGATGGGGCAGGATGCATACGTCGCCGTTGACGGTGCGCACGATGATCTTTTCCGCTTCCCCGTCATACACCATCCGATCCGGGGTGACGATTTGCAGATGATATGTGGCCATGGTCACTCACCCTTTTTGGCTTTGGCTACCGCTTCATCGATGGTGCCCACGAACAGGAACGCACTCTCGGGCAGGTCGTCGTGCTTGCCCTCGATGATTTCCTTGAAGCCGCGGATGGTTTCCTTCAGGGGCACATACTTGCCCTCCATGCCGGTGAACTGTTCGGCCACGGAGAAGGGCTGGCTGAGGAAGCGCTGCACCTTGCGGGCGCGGGCCACGATCAGCTTGTCTTCGTCGCTCAGCTCGTCCATGCCCATGATGGCGATGATGTCCTGCAATTCCTTGTAGCGCTGCAAAATGCTCTGCACGCTGCGGGCCACCTCGTAATGCTCGTAACCCACGATTTCGGGGCTTAAGATACGGCTGGTGGAATCCAGGGGATCAACCGCGGGATAAATGCCCAGGGAGGAAATGGCGCGGCTGAGCACCGTGGTAGCGTCCAAATGGGCGAAGGTGGTGGCGGGAGCCGGGTCGGTCAGGTCGTCGGCGGGCACGTACACCGCCTGCACGGAGGTGATGGAGCCCTTCTTGGTGGAGGTGATGCGCTCCTGCAAAGCGCCCATTTCCGTGGCCAGGGTGGGCTGATAGCCCACGGCGCTGGGCATGCGGCCCAGCAGAGCGGACACCTCGGAACCGGCCTGGGTGAAACGGAAAATGTTGTCGATGAACAGCAGCACGTCCTGGTTTTCCCGGTCGCGGAAGTATTCGGCCATGGTCAGGCCGCTCAGGCCCACGCGCATACGGGCTCCCGGCGGCTCGTTCATCTGGCCGTAGACCAGGGCCGTCTTGTTGATGACGCCGCTTTCCTTCATTTCGTTGTACAGATCGTTGCCCTCGCGGGTGCGTTCGCCAACGCCCGCGAAAACGGACAGACCGCCGTGCTGCTTGGCCACGTTGTTGATCAGCTCCATGATCAGCACGGTTTTGCCCACGCCCGCACCGCCGAACAGGCCGATCTTGCCGCCCTTGGCGTAGGGGGCGATCAGGTCCACCACCTTGATGCCCGTTTCCAGGATCTCGGCGGAGCTTTCCTGCTCCTCATAGGAGGGGGCGTGACGATGGATGGGCCAGCGTTCCGCTGTAACGGGGTCGGGCTGATCATCAATGGCCTGGCCCAGCAGGTTGAAAATGCGGCCCAGGCACTCGTTGCCCACGGGCACCGTGATGGGGCTGCCGGTATCCAGCGCGTCCAGGCCGCGCACCATGCCGTCGGTGGCGTTCATGGAAATGCAGCGGGCCACGTTGTCGCCGATATGCTGGGCCACCTCGGCGGTGATTTTCTTATCGCCGTTCTGAATCTCGATGGCATTGAGCAATTCAGGCAGCTTCCCGTCCTCGAACCGGATATCCAGCACGGGGCCGATGACCTGAACGACCTTGCCGATGTTTTTCTCGCTCACGATGGGGTTTCTCCTTTCGAGAGGGAATATTTAGTGCTCCGCGCCCGCCACGATCTCGGTGATTTCCTGCGTGATCGCGCCCTGACGCGCCCGGTTGAATTTCAGCCTGAGATCGCTGATCATTTCCCCGGCGTTTTTGGTAGCTGAATCCATGGCGTTGCGGCGGGCGGAAATTTCGCTGGCGAAGGAATCGCAGGCGGCGCTGTACAGCCGTCCGCCCAAATAATCGGGCATGACCGTTTCCAGCATTTCCGCCGGGCTGGGCTCGTAAATGGTGACCACGTTCCGCGCTTCTTCATCCTCCGGCTTCACGATGGGCAGCAATTGCTCAACGCGCACTTCCTGGCTCATCATGGACTGGAAGGTGGTATACACCAGCACCAGTTCGTCATAGTCCCCGTTTTTGTAGCCCTCGATCAATTGATCCGCCAGGCGGAAGCAGGTGCTCACGCCCAGGCCCTCCACGTGGAACAGGCTTTCGTCCAGCAGCTTCACATGCAGATGCTGGAATTTGTCGATGGTCTTTTTGCCCATGGGCAGCACACAGTAGGGCGTATCCCCCGCGTGGGCCGCCACGGCCTTGAACACGTTGGCGTTGTAGCCCCCGGCAAGCCCGCGTTCCCCGGCGATAACCACATAGCACCGGTTTTTCACCTCCCGGCGCTCCATGAACGGCGTGGTCTGCGGGTCGCACTGGCTCACGGCCTCCATCAGCGTTTCCCGGGAGACGGCGGCGAAGGGCTTGCTGTTTTCCATGCGCTCCTTGGCGCGGCGGAGCTTGGAGGTAGCCACCAGCTGCATGGCCTTGGTGATCTGCATGGTGCTTTCCACGCTTTTGATGCGCAGCTTGATGGCCTTCATGGACGATCCGGCCATGCAAATCCCTCCTTACTGCTTGGTTTTGATAAAATCTTTCGTGAAGCCTTCCAGCGCATTCTTCAGCTTGCCTTCCGTTTCGGGAGAAAGCAGGCCGGTGTCCCGGATCGCGTCCAGCACGTCCCCATGCTGGGCCGCCATGCGCTGGTACAGGTTTTCTTCGTACTCGGCTACGTCCTTCACTTCCACGTCCTTCAGGAAATCGTGGGTGACGGCGTAGAAAATGCACACCTGATTTTCCACGGCAACGGGATGGTTGCGGTTCTGTTTCAGTACCTCCACGATGCGCGCGCCCTGGGCCAGACGGGCTTTGGTATCCGCGTCCAGGTCGGAGCCGAACTGGGCGAAGGACTGCAGCTCGCGGTACTGGCTGTACAGCAGCTTCAAGCTGCCCGCCACCTTCTTCATGGCCTTAATCTGGGCGTCGCCGCCCACGCGGCTGACGGAAATACCAGGGTCGATCGCGGGCATGATGCCGCTGTGGAACAGCTCGGTTTCCAGGAAGATCTGGCCGTCGGTAATGGAAATCACGTTGGTGGGAATGTAAGCGGAAACGTCGCCCGCCTGGGTTTCGATGATGGGCAGGGCGGTAATGGAGCCGCCGCCGTACTTTGCGTCCACACGGGCGGAACGTTCAAGCAGCCGGCTGTGAAGATAGAACACGTCGCCGGGGTAGGCTTCGCGGCCCGGCGGGCGGCGGATCAGCAGGGACAGGGCGCGGTAGGCCACCGCGTGCTTGCTCAGATCGTCGTAGATGATCAGCACGTCCTTGCCCTGATCCATAAAGTATTCCGCCATGGCGCAGCCGGAATAGGGCGCGATGTACTGCAGGGGCGCAAGCTCGCTTGCGGAAGCGCTGACCACCGTGGTGTATTCCAGCGCGCCCGCCGCTTCCAGGGTATCCACCAACTGGGCCACCGTGGACATCTTCTGGCCGATGGCCACGTAGATGCAGATCACGTTTTTGCCCTTCTGGTTGATGATGGTGTCCGTAGCGATGACGGTTTTACCGGTCTGGCGGTCGCCGATGATCAGTTCGCGCTGGCCCCGGCCAATGGGGATCATGCTGTCGATGGCCTTGATGCCGGTCTGCAAAGGCACGGACACCTTTTTGCGCTGGATGATGCCGGGCGCGTTGCGCTCGATGGGCCGCATTTCCTTCGTTTCCATGGGGCCCTTGCCGTCGATGGGCTGGCCCAGCGCGTTCACCACGCGGCCGATCATGGCCTCGCCCACGGGCACGGAAACCACCTGGCCCGTGCGCTCCACGGTGTCCCCCTCGCGGATGCCCTCGTCGGTGCCCAGCATAACGATGGCCACAGAGTTTTCTTCCAGGTTCAGGGCCATACCGTATTCCCCGTTGGGGAACTTTACCAGCTCGTTGGCCATGCACTGGTCCAGGCCTGTGGCGCGGGCGATACCGTCGCCGATCATGATGATGGTGCCGGTATCGCTCTGGGAAATTTTATTGTTGTAATGCTTGATCTGCTCTTTGATCAGCTTTGAAATTTCTTCGGGCTTCAATTGCATCGTATCACCGCTTTCAATCCATACATCCATGCCGGAGAATCAGCAGCCCGCTCATTCCTCCGTTATGGTCTGTTTGATGGCTGCCAGCCGGTGGCGAACAGTATTGTCATACCGCTTTCCATCCATTTGCAGCAACACCCCGCCCAATACCGACGGGTCGATCTTTTCCTTGACGACGATTTCCTTCCCGGTGAGCTTTTTCAGCTTGTCGATCAGCTTTTTCCGCTGCGCTTCGTTCAGCGCGCTGGCGGTAGTCACCTCCGCCACGGCCACCTGATGATCGCGGAAATAGCTTTCCTGATACGCGGCGGCGCACTCGGAAAAGGCGTGAATAGCCCCCCGCTCCACCAGAATTTTGAGAAAATTCAGGGTGTATTCGTGAATCTGGCCCCGGAAGGTCTCGTCCACGATCCTCACGCGCTCTTCCTTGCTCATGGTCATATTGCCCAGCAAACGAAGAAACGCTTCATTTTCCCGGAAGGCTTTCTGGAGGGCCTGCACCTCTTCCAGCACCGCTTGGTCCAGCTTTTCCTCGGCGCAAAGGGTATACAGCCCCTCGCCGTATTCTCTGCCAAATTCCGTCACGGCTGTTCACCAACATTCTGAATGAATTGGTCCACAAAGCCATCGTAATCCTTTTGGCTGATCTCGCGCTCGACCACCTTGGAAGCGATGTCCACGGCCAGCTCGGAGATTTCGCTCCGCACGTCCTTGAGCATCTGCTTTTTCTGCTGGGCGATTTCCGCTTCCGCCTTCTGCTTCACATGGCTGGCCTGACTGTTGGCATCGGCCACGATCTGGTCGCTCTTGCGCTGGGCGTTCTGGGTGGCGGTTTTAATGAGGGTATCCGCCTCCTGGCGCGCGGAAGCAAGGCGCTGCTCGTATTCCTGCTTCATTTCCTTGGCCGTGCTCAGGCTCTCGTCGGCGTCGGAATAGATTTTGTCCACCTGGTTCTGCCTTTCGGTCATCACCTTCTGAACGGGCTTGAACAGGAACTTTTTGAGGATCAGGAAAATGATGACCAGATTAGCCAGGGAAAGCAGCGTATTCCACAGATTGACAGAAATAATATCCAATGACTGCATCTTCTCAGCCTTTCTAATCAAGGGTTTGTATCAGGGTAAGCGCCAGCAGTTACAGAATGGTCTTGCTCCATTCGATGGCGCTCTTGAGGATGCCCACGAAGGAACCGGGGGCAACGAAGATCAGCAGGATGCCGATGATCAGGCCGTACAGACCGGTGGTTTCGGCCAGGGCGCAGCCCAGGATCAGGGTGGAGGTAACGGCGGATTTGCTTTCGGGCTGGCGGCCTACGGCTTCGCAGGCCTTGGCCACGGCCTGGCCTTCACCGATACCAGGGCCGATACCGGCGATCAGAGCGATACCAGCACCGATGGCGCAGCAACCGAGAATGATACCAATGGCGATTTCAAGCATGGGAAAACCTCCTCAAATGTTGTGATATGCGGGAAACCCGCTTTGCACCAAGATCGATTTTTCCGGGGGAAACCGTTCTTTGGGGCCCAAAGAACGGTTTCCCCCGGCCCCCCTTCCAAGAAAGGCACAA
>CACWWM010000146.1 GCA_902764565.1 uncultured Eubacteriales bacterium | reverse complement strand
GCCCAGATCCATCAGGAAACCGGCGCTACCACCATTTACGTGACCCACGATCAGACTGAGGCCATGACGCTGGCGGACCGCATCGTGGTAATGAAGGATGGCTACGTGCAGCAGATCGGCACACCGTATCAGTTGTACTTTGAGCCGGAAAACGTGTTCGTGGCCGGCTTCATCGGCGAGCCGCCCATGAACTTCCTGCGGGGCAAGGTGCACGGCGGCGCGATTTCCTTTGGCGATATGAAGCTGGATTTGAGCAAAAAGCTCCCGAACATCGGGCAATGGGAAGGCAAGGAGATCGTGTTCGGCTTCCGGCCCGAGCACATCAAGCTGGGCAGCCATGAAAACGCCTATGAAGTCACCTGCAATGTGGAGCTGACCGAAATGCTGGGCGACAACACCAACGTGTACGTCACCGCCGGAAAGGATCAGGCCATCTTAAAGGTGGACAGCCACGATACCCCGGAAACGGACAAGGATATTACCTTCTCCATCCCCTACGAAAACGTGTATCTCTTCGATGGGGAAACGGAAAAAGTAATCAAGGACTGACAAATCACCAATCCAGTGGCAGGCCGTCCTTTCGGGCGGTCTGCCGTTTCAATTAAATGGAAGATGCGAGGGAAGATGCGTATGTATTATTGCGGCTGGGACGGCGGCGGCACCAAAACGGAGGTCTGCATCCTGAAGCAGGATGGAAATACGGCGTCGCAGGCTTTCGGGCCCCTGAACGTAAACGGTGCGTCCCGGGAAACGGTGGAAAAGACCGTGCGGGACGCGGTCAAGTATATGCGCGCCCGGCAGGAAGGGCTGGAAGGCTGCGCCATGCTGGTGATCGGCATGGCGGGGGTCAGCAATCGGGAGGCTGCCCGGATGGTGGAACAGGCCGTGCGGGAAGCCGGGTATACGGGCCCTCTGCGGCTTAAGGGCGATCAGGAAATTGCCCTGGCCGGGGCCATCCGGGGCCACGGCGCGGTGCTGATTGCCGGGACCGGAGCCATTTGCTATGGCCGCGATCCTTCGGGAAACAGCTTCCGCGTGGGCGGCTGGGGCTATCTGATCGACGACGGCGGCAGCGGCTACGCCATTGGCCGGGATATCCTTATGGCAGCGGCGCGGGCGGTGGACGGCAGGGGAAAGGATACCTGCTTACACCAGGCGGTTATTGAGGCCCTGTCTGTTCAGGATATCCGTGGCGTGATCACCTGGCTGTACGCCCCCGGCACAGGGAAAAAGGAAATTGCTTCCCTGGCCCCGCTGCTGCTGCCCGCCCTGGAAGCGGGGGACGAAGCGGCGCTGGCTATCGCGAAGAAAGCGGCAGAGGATCTTTCCGAGCTGGTGATTACCGGCTGGCGGAAAACCGGCATGGAGGACGGCGAAATCGCCATGACGGGCAGCATCCTGAACCGGTACGCCCACATCCGCGCTCTGACGGAAGAACGCATCCATGCGGTGCTGCCCGACGTAAGCATGATTTCTCCCCGTTATTCTCCCGCTCAGGGCGCGGCCATGCTGGCAAAAGAAGCGACTTTATGAATTGGTCGCAATTTCGCCGGAAAACTGGCTTGTTTTTTGACGAATCGTGGCTTATGATGGTAAAGTATACCAATATCAGAAGCGAGGTTTTTTCATGAGCAAGACGCAGCGGGATTTCACCCAAGGCCCCATCGCCAAGGGGATGATCGCTTTTTCCATGCCGTTTTTGCTGTCCAACATCCTTCAGGCGCTGTACGGCGCGGTGGATATGCTGGTGGTGGGCAATTATTCCGACCCTGACCCCATGATCAGCGTGCAGATCCTGTCCGGCGTGAACATCGGCAGCCAGATCACCCATCTGGTGGCCATGATGGTCAGCGGCCTGACAGTGTCCGGCACGGTAATGGTGGGCCAGTACATCGGCGCACGGAAGCAGAAGGACGCTTCCGAAACCGTGGGCACCATGTTCACTTTAATGACCATCGTAGGTCTGGCGCTCATGGCGGTGATGATGCTGTTCTCCGACGCCATCCTGCATCTGCTGGAAACGCCGCCGGAATCCTTCGCCCACGCCAAGGAATATCTGATGATCTGCCTGAGCGGCACCCTGTTCATTTTCGGCTATAACGCCATTTCCTCCATCCAGCGCGGCCTGGGCGATTCCATCCGCCCGCTGATTTTCGTGGGCGTTGCGTGCCTGGTAAACGTGGTGCTGGACCTGTGGCTGGTGAAGGGCATGGGCATGGGCGCCGCGGGCGCTGCCTGGGCCACCGTGATCGCCCAGGCGGTCAGCTTGATCCTGGCCGCCCTGTACCTGAGCAAGAGCAAATTCATTTTCGATTTTAAGCTGCGTTCCTTCCGCATCCAGAAAGAAAAAATGAAGCTGATGGTGAAGCTGGGCATCCCGTCTTCGGTGCAGAGCATCATCGTGAATATTTCCTTCCTGGTGATGACCGCCCTGGTCAACGGCATCGGCGGGGCCACAGCTTCCGCCGCCGTGGGCGTGGTGGGCAAGTTCAATTCCTTCGCCATTCTGCCCGCCGTGGCAATGAGCTCCTCCGTCAGCGCATTTGCCGCCCAGAACATCGGCGCGGGGCTTCACGACCGGGCCAAAAAGAGCCTGACCGTGGGCACCATCATCGCAATGACCATTTCCGCCGCTGTGTTTGCGGCGGTGCAGCTTTTCCCCGAAGCGATCATCGGCGTTTTCAACCCCGATCAGGAATTGATCAAGGCGGGCGTGGAATATATGCGCACGTTCAGCTTTGATTACATGCTGGTGCCCATTCAGTTCTGCATGAACGGTCTGATCATGGGCGCGGGGCATACAAAATTCACCCTGCTTTCTTCCGCCCTGTCCTCCCTGCTTTTGCGCATCCCGGTGGCGGTTCTGTTCGGCTCCGCCCTGGGCTGGGGCCTCATGGGCGTAGGTCTCGCCGCGCCCGCCGCCACCTTGGCCAGCGTGATCCTGACCTGCTGGTTCGTGTTTACGGGCCGCTGGAAGCGGGACCGCACAGGCATCCGGAGAGAAAACGAAGCATAAACTTCAATCGGGAAAAAAGAATACGACGTCCGAGTTTCCTTTATGGCTTTCCCGGAAAAGGATATGGGGGAAACCGTTCTTTGGTCTCCAATGAGCGGTTTCCCCCATAAATTATATAGTTTTTTTGTCAATTATCCTGCATCATTTCCGCGTATTGCTCGCGGGTAATAAGGGTCTTGCGGGGCTTGCTGCCCTCGGATTGGCTGATGATGTTCCGCTTTTCCATTTCGTCAATCAGCCGTCCTGCCCGGGCATAGCCCACGCGCAGGCGGCGCTGGAGCATGCTGGTGGAGGTTTGGCCGTCCTCCACGGCCATTTCGATGGCCTGCTGCAAAAGCTCCTGGAAGCTGCCCTCGCCGCCGCCAGTACCGGGATCGTCGTCCCGGCTGGTGATTTCGTCGGCGGAGCGCTCGTTGGCGGTGCTCTCCAAATGCTCCACGATGTTGGGGTCGAAATCCGTCTGGTATCGGCTGCCGATGAAATCGGCGATGGCGTTCACTTCCTCGTCGCTGACGAAGCAGCCCTGCACGCGGGTGGGGGAAGCGCCGGTGGGTTTATAGAGCATATCGCCCTTACCCATGAGCTTCTCCGCGCCGTTGATGTCGATGATGGTGCGGCTGTCCGTGCCGGAGGACACGGCGAAAGCGATGCGGCTGGGGATGTTGTTCTTGATCACGCCGGTGATAACGTCCACGGAGGGGCGCTGGGTAGCCAGCACCATGTAAATGCCTGCGGCGCGGGCCAGGGCGGCCAGACGGCGGATGGATTCTTCCACGTCCTTGCGGCAGACCTCCATGAGGTCTGCCATTTCGTCGATGATGACCACGATGTTGGGCAGCACCTTGTCCGTGCCCTGGTTGGCCTTATTGTAGCCAGCCAGGTTGCGCACGCCCTGGGCGGAGAATTTGCCGTAGCGCTCCAGCATTTCCTGCACCACCCAGGAAAGGGCCCCGGCGGCCTTCTTGGGGTCGGACACCACCGGCACCAGCAGATGGGGGATGGTGTTGTATACGCTCAATTCCACCTGCTTGGGGTCCACCATGATCAGGCGCACCTGCTCCGGCGTGGTGCGGTACAGCAGACTGCACACGATGGAGTTGATGCACACCGATTTACCGCTGCCGGTAGCGCCGGCGATCAGCAAGTGGGGCATTTTGCTCAGGTCGCACAGCACGGGCGACCCGGCGATATCCTTGCCCAAAGCAACCAGCAGGGGAGAGGGATTGGCTTTCATTTCGGGGCTGTCCAGCACTTCCCGCAGGGATACGGTGCTGACCAGCTTGTTGGGTACCTCGATGCCGATGTAATTGGTGCCCTGAATAGGCGCTTCCACGCGCACATGCTGGGTTTTCAGCTCCAGAGCTAAGTTATCCGATGTGTTGGCGACCTTGCTCACCTTCACGCCGGGGGCGATCTGGATAGCGAAGCGGGTGATGGAGGGGCCGTGCATGATCTGCTTGACCTCCGATTCCACGCCGAAGGAGCGCAGGGTGCCTTCGATGACCTGGGCCCGGCGCTCGTCCTCCTGGGCCGCGCCCTCCTGGGACACATAGCGGGATTCTTTCAGCAGGCGCAGGGGCGGGGCCTCGTAGGGGATCACTTCCTCCATGCTGATCTGCTTTACCTTGGGGGCGGATGTGCCGTCCATGCGGGTGCCGGGAGCGTCCTTCTTTTCCGCGCGGGGAGAAATGGAAATCCTTTCGCCGGTAATGGGCATCACCGGATCGGTAAACACCTGTTTTGCTTCGCCCTTGGCGGTGGTATGATCGGGCATGTCCAGCGCCGCCTTTTTCTGGCTCACCTGGGCGGCCCAGGAATCGGCGGCGGGGGCGGCAGGCGCGGGCACGGCGGGGGCGGGTACAGCGGGTGCAGGCGTCGGCTTCGGCGTCGGCGCAGGCGTCTGCATTGTCATCGGCGCGGGAACGGCAGGCTTGACCGGGGCAGCTTTCACGGTGGGCCGGACGGGCTTCACCACCGCGCCTTCCGGCACCTCCCATGGCAAATCGTCCTCGTCGTCCAGGGCCTGACCGGAGGGGGCGGGCCTGGGCGGAACGGGAGCCGGGGCGGCGCTTCTATCCGAACGGCGGCGTCTCCCGGCGGGCTGTTCCTGCTCCGCGGGCTGCGCTGTTTCCACAGGCGTTTCCTGCCGGAGAATGGGCGCGGGCTCTTTCAGCAGGTTCAACAGGCCGGAGAAAACGCCGGACTTTTCCTGCTTTTCGGGGGCGGGTTCTTTTTCCGCGTCCACCGGAATAGCGGCTTCCCGCCAGTCGGGTTTTTCCATGGGGGGACGCTTTTCATCTGAGGGGAAGCGTTCTTCGTACAGATCGGGCTGCACGGCATAAAAGCCCTGCTCGTCCCGCGCAGGGGCGGACGTATATGCGGGCTGGGCGTTATAGATGGGCGCGGAGCGGTAGCGATCAGGGGGCGTGGCTGCGCCCGCCGGGGCGGTGTTCGAGTAAATGGGCGCGCTCTCCGTCGGGGCGTTTTCCTGCACCGGGGCGGGCTGGTTTTCCTGCCGCTGCTGCCGCTTTTCCCGCATACGTTCTTCCAGACCGGACGCGGCCTGGAACAGTTTTCCGGGCTGGAAGCGCAGGAAAATGCCCGCCAGCGTAATCAGCAGCGCGCCTACCAGCAGGGAAGCGCCGATGCGGGTGACCATGTGGGAAAGGGGAAAAGCGATCAGCATGCCCAGCATGCCGCCCGCGCTGGCTTGCCGCTGCAAATACGCCTGATTCAGGCACGCGGAAAAGAGGCTGCTTCCGCCGGCCACGATAAAGAAGTTCCGCACGGACACCCGATGGCGGCAGGAAACCAGCAGCTTGGCCCCGCCCCAGGAAAGCAAAAAGGGCATGCCGGGGCACAAGGGGCCGCACAGGCCCAGCAGCATCAAATAAAGCTCCTGGAGGACAGAACTTTCCTGCATGTCGATCAGGGCCACGGTAAAGGCCATGCCCAGGGTAAGCATGGTCATGCCCAAGGTGATGCGCAAAGCCGCCCCGCGGCCTGTGGTGGCGATGGGGGCGGGCTGATTCTGCGGTTGTTTGTTTCTTGCGGCGGTTGCGCTCATGGTTCAGTTTTCTCCAAACGATTGATTTTTCAGGATATATCTTGGGCGTATTTGATATACTGCACGATGCCGTCCTGATCGGCGTACAAGGTGAATGTGAAGGCAATGCTGCCGTCCTCAAAGCGGTAAACGGACGCCGTGCCGGTGCAGACCAGATACATTTCCGCCGCAGCTTCGTCCAGGGTGATCCGGGCGGCGGGTTCCCGCCCCAAAAAGCGCTCGGCGTCGCTCAGGGCGGTTTTTCCGGTTTGAATCTCCATCAGGTATGCCCGGCTGGTCAGCAGGCCGTAAACCGTATCCCCGCCGTCCGTCAGGAAAAGCGTGCCGCGAAGCTGTGCGTCCTCCACCTCGTAAGCCTCGCCGCCCGGATAGTAGTACGGATCGACGGTGGAACGGAACAGAACGTGCAGGATGAAATCCATGCCTCTGGGCAGCTTGCCGGGAAACCAGGCATGACCGTTGTAATTCTCGCGCAGCATCCCCCAGAAAAATTCTGAATCGCTGACTGTGGGGAGTTCGGCGCGAACCATGCGCCACTCTGAAATCTGTGCCGCGACGCCATCGGGGGAAAGATCCAGCCAGTCGGCCAGCTCCCCGTAGTTGAACGACACGGCTCCCGAATACCCGGACAACCGGTCGTAAGGGACGGGGAACAATTGATTGTTTTCCAGATAGGTGGACAGGTCGGGTTCGATTTCATCCTCAATGGTTTTTTCGATAAACGCCTTAGCGCCCTCGGGATCTGTAAACAACTGATCGAAGGAAACCAGATCGCCGGTTGCCAGATCGAAGGTGAGCGGATAGTAGATTTGGGAAGGACGGCCGGACAGCATCTTTCCGTGAACGCTGAACAGCAGGGAGATATACCGTCCGGTGGAAACTTTCCCAACCCCTTCGTACCAATCCCAGTTCATGCCGATGGAGCAGTCCATCTGCAATCCCGTTTCGTAGGGCTGGAACGTGGATAAAAGCTCTTCGTATTCCCCGATATGGCATGTTTCCAGGATCGTATGGTTGATTTTATCCACGATGGTGGAAGCGTAGCTTTCCATGGTTTCAGGATCAATGGCGTAAAAGAGGGGATACGCCACATAACTTCCGCCCGTTTCATACGCTTCATCATTGCTCGTAACATAATCGTAAGCAAGGTTGGGGAAAGATACGGAATTCTCAACTGTTCCTGTACCTTCCGCCCCGGCGGCAAGCGGCAGGGCGGACAGCAAAATAACGGCCAGCGCCAGCCAGACCATGGCTTTCTTCAAGTGTTTCATGGCAAAACCTCCACATATATAGTATACCCTATTTTCCGTCGGTTTTCAAGGGGGCCAGCAGGATGGGCTGCGCCTGGGCCCCTGCCAGGGCGGCGGCTAAGGCTTCGGGAATTTTGGAAAAATCCGCCACCACGCTGCGGGGCTTTCCGATGGGATCATCCTGACGGAAGG
>CACWWM010000145.1 GCA_902764565.1 uncultured Eubacteriales bacterium | reverse complement strand
GGTGCAGCCCGCGTTGGTTTCGTAAATGTTCCGGAAATCCGCGTATTTGCGGATGGTTTCCCGGGCAATTTCCACCGCGCCGTCCGGCACCGGAGAATGGGTGATGAAAATACGGTCCAGCCGCAGATCCTTGCGGTCCTTGAGCATTTCCTTCACGTATTTTTCCACGCACTTATCAAAGCTGCCCCGGTATTTGTCCACCACGCCCATGGCGCCGTCGCGGACGGCGATGCAGGGCTTGATTTTCAGCAGCTTGCTCCCCAGCAGGGTCACGGCGGAGCAGCGGCCGCCCTTCTGCATATAGTCCAGCCGGTCCATGATGAAGCTGGCGTTGACGCGGCTGCGCATGGCATTCAGCTGGGAACAGATTTCCATGGCGCTCAGGCCCTGGGCGGCCAGCTCCGCCGCTTCGATGACCAGATGCCCCTGGCCGGTGGACAGGTTCATGCTGTCCACCACGTACACATTGGGATAATTCGCCGCCGCGATGGTGGCGTTCTGGTAGCAGGCGGAAAACAGGGAACCGATGGTAATGTGGATCACCGCGTCGTATTTGGGGGACAGTTCTCCGAACACAGCGCGGTAGCTGTCCACGTTCACGGCGGAGGTGCTGCACAGCGCGCCGCCGTTATCCACATGGCGGAAGATGATTTCGGGGTTGATGTCCACGCCGTCCTGATAGGCCTGACCGTCCTTGATGACGGCCAGGGGCGTGAGGGTAATGCCGTATTGGGCGAGCAGCTCCGGGGATAAATCGCAGGTACTGTCCGCGGTAACTTTGATGTTCATAAGCGTCTCCTTTGACGGTTCGGATTTGCAGGAAAAAGGGCCCTCGCAAGGGGCCCTTCTATCATATCACAAACTGTTCCGCTTGTCATCCATTGTTTTCCTTTTCTTTCCTTGCACGGCGCTGCTTCACGGTTTGACGCAGCCAATAAGCCGCAATCAGCGCCCAGGCGGCTGCCAGGGCGGCAAGCAGCGCTGCGGCGGTGCCGGGCAGCTCGCCCAGCTGGGCCTTGCCGCTGCCCGCTTCGCTTCCTCCGTTGGCGATCTGATCCAGGCGGTACAGGGAATTGATCTGGCCGTAGAGGTTTTCCATAAAGGCGTCGTCTACCGTCTTTTTCCGGCGCACGGATTTGGTTACTTCTTCGATCAGCTGCCCGGCGGCGTCCCGCAGGGAGGCGGAGCCGTTGAACACCGGGGTGACGAAGGTGTTGGCGGTGTTTTGCATGAGCAGCTCCGCCGCGTCCAGCTTGACGGAATAATACTTTTCGCTGTCCTCGCCCTTGCGGCCCAAATAGTCCTGATATTCGGCGTTCCGCTGGGCTTTCAGGGTGACGGGCACATAGCCTTCGGTGAGGGCGTAACCCACCTGCACATCGTCGCTGAGCAGATATTGGGCGAACAGCCAGGCGGCCAATACCTCCTGGGGGTCCTCCTTGTTAAAGACGCACACGGAAGGACCCTGGGAGATCATTACGGGGTGTTCCGGGTCGAACTGGGGAATGGGGCGCACCACGATTTCAAAATCCACCACCTGATCGGCGGCGATATCCATGTTGGGCGCGTGGGGGCCCATCCAGGTGGCCCCGGCGGTGGAGTCCGCCGCGAAAACGCATTGCCCCGCGTTCAGGAAGTTGCCGGGATAGCTGGAAATTTTGAAGGTGGAAAAGGCGCCGTTCTGCACGTGATCCCGCACGGTGTAAAGCAGCTCCCGGGTGGTATCGTTAAAGATCAGGATGTCCCCGGCGGCGGTGGAATAGGGAGCGTCCTTCTGCTTCAGCATCTGGATCATCATATTGTCCGTGGACTTATAGATGAAGGGGATCATGGTTTTCTGCCCGTTCAGGAGGTAATTGCCGTTTTCGTCCTTTTGCGTGGCGGCGTCGGACACCTCCCATACAAAATCCCAGGTGAGCACGTCCGGCACGGTGTAGCCCAGGGCTTCCACGAAGGTTTTGTTGATGTACAGGGCTTCCGTGGAGCGCATAAAGGGAATGGCTACCGTCTGCCCGCCGATTTTGCATTCCTCCAGGAACTGGGGCACCATTTCGGCAAGGGTGGGGGAATCAAAGCGCACTTCGCTGCCGCCCAGACCGTACCTTTCGTTGGAAAACAGCTCGTCCAGGGGGGCGATCACGTTGCTGCCCGTCAGATAAGTGGCGATATGGTCGGGGTAGGTGATACAAACGTTGGGGGTGGTGCCTGTGGCGATGTTGGTGACAACGTCGTTGTAGATGCGGCCGTAATCGGTGTACAGGCGCATGTTCACGCGAATATTGGGATAGAGGGCCTGGAAGCGCTCGATGGCTTTTTCGTACACGGCGGTCTGGGAACGGTTGGTGTCGTTTTTCGCCCAGAAGGTGACCTCGTATGTCCGGCTGGTATCGAAGGCTTCGGGCACGGCGAAAGCGCTGGAATCCTGGGAGCCGTGGCAGCCCGTCATCGCCAGGCACAGGGACAGGAGCAGGGCGGACACCAAAACGATTTTGACCTTTTTCATCCCTTCGTACCTCCCCGGGAGACCCCCGCCATGACTTTTTTGCGGAAAATCAGGAACAGCACGATCAGCGGCACGGAAATGACCACCACCGCCGCCATCATGGCGGGAATGTTTTCGCGCCCGAAGCCGTTTTCACGGATTTCCTGAATGCCGTTGGAAACCAGGTAGTAATCGGGGTTGTCGGTGATCAGGCGGGGCCATACATAAGAATTCCAGCACTCGATCACCTTTAAGATCACGATGGTCACCAGCGTGGGCTTGCTGATGGGGATCATCACCCGGGTCAGGTACTTGAAATCCGAGGTGCCGTCCACCCGGGCGGCCTTGTACAGTTCTTCGGGGATCTGCTCAAAATTTTCTTTCAGCAGGTAAATATAGAATACGCTGGTCACGGAAGGCAGGATCAGGCCCGTGAAGGTGTTGCGCAGCTTCAGGTTGGTAATGGTAACGAAATTGGTGATGACCACCAGCTCGTTGGGAATCATCATAAGCGACAGGAACAGGGTAAAAGCAATGGTCTTTCCCGGAAAATCCAGCCGGGCGAAGGCGAATGCCGCCGGGATGATGACGATCATCATCAGGCCCGTGGTCACCACGGTATAAATGATGGTGTTCAGGAAATACCGGCCCAGGGACACGGTAGTGAAAGCGTCGGAATAGTTTTGCAGGGTGGGGTTCAGGGTAAAGAACCGGGGAATGTACTCGGCGTTGTAGGAGCCGTAGCTTTTGACGGAGGTGAGCAGCATCCAGTAGAAGGGGAACAGCACCATCACGGCCCACACCGTCAGCATCACGTAGTCCGCCGCTTTGAAGGCCCGCTTGCGGGAGGCGGCGCGGCGTTCGATTTTATCAAAATCCAGCTTCATTTCCATCGTGCCCGCCTCCTCAGTAATGCACGCTCTTCTTGCTGATCATCAGGTTGATGCAGGTGATGGTCAGCACGATGGCGAACAGGATCAGCGCGGCGGCGGAAGCGAAGGAAGGATAGCCGCCGCTGTTGCCGTACAGCATGTCGTACACATAGCCCACGATGGTGTTCATCCCGGCGGCGTTCAGGTCGGTGCCAAAGAGGGCGATGGCGTCGCTGTACGCCTTAAAGGCCCCGATGAAACCCGTGATCACCAGATAGAAGATCATGGGGGAGATCATGGGCAGGGTGATTTTATAGAAAATGCGGAAGGATTTGGTGCCGTCCATCTTGGCCGCGCTGTAATATTCCTGATTCACGGAAGCAAGCGCGCTGGTCAGGATCAAAATTTTGAAGGGCATGACCACCCAAATGGTATAGAAGCACAGCACGAACATCTTGGCCCAATACGGCCCGTCGATAAAGTCCACGCTCTGTCCGCCGAACCACTGGATCATTAAGTTGATCAGGCCGTCGGTGTAGGCGGTTTTTTTGAACAGGATCATGAACACCAGGCCCACGGCTAAGGTGTTGGTCACATAGGGCAGGAAATACACGGTCTGGTACAGGTTGCGCAGGGGCATGATGGCGTTGAGGCCCAGGGAAATACCCAGGGCGATCAGCGTGGACAGGGGCACCGTGATGATCACCAGCAGGAAGGTATTTTTCACCGCCTGGAGAAAATAGGGGTCCCGCAGCACATAGGAATAATTGTACAGCCCCACGCCGAAATAGGTCTGGCTGGCGGAATTGTACCCTTCCTCCAGGGAGTACACCAGCACGTCGATGAGGGGGTACACCATGAACGCGCCCAAGAACAGCATGGCCGGCAGCAGGTACAGCCAGCCCTTCATACTTCTTTTTTTCATTGCCGTCCGACCTTTCCCTTACCGGGCATCCACGGGGATGCGTTCTTCCGTGTCCGCATGGAACAGGAACACCTTCTCCGGCATGAGGCTGAACCGCACGGCGGCCGCGCCCTTGTCCACCTTGTTCCGGGCGGGAATGATGGAACGGATCAGCGCGTTCCGGCTGGCGGGATGGGTGGAAACCACGCTGGTGTCCCGGCCCATGACCTCCACGCGCTTGAGCTGCACTTCCAGGGGGCCGTTTTCGTCCAGGATGAAGCCCTCGGGCCGGATGCCCACGGCCACCTTTTGGCCGCCGACGCCCGGCGCGTCCATCACGGCCTGATCGCCCAGATACAGCCTGCCGTTTTTCACTTCGCCGTCGAACACGTTAATGGGCGGAACGCCAAGGAAGGTGGCGACGAACAGGTTCACCGGATCGTCGTACACCTCCTGGGGCGCGCCGATCTGCTGGAGGATGCCGGATTTCATCACCACGATCATATCCGAAATGCTCATGGCCTCGTCCTGGTCGTGGGTGACGAACACGGTGGTGATGCCCGTTTCCTGCTGGATGCGGCGGATTTCCTCGCGGGTCTGCAGGCGAAGCCGCGCGTCCAGGTTGGAAAGCGGCTCGTCCAGGAGCAGCACCTTCGGCATTTTCACCAGCGCCCGGGCAATGGCCACGCGCTGCTGCTGGCCGCCGGACATTTCGCTGGGCTTGCGGCTCAGCAGGTCGTCGATCTGCACCAGCCTGGCGGCGGCTTTCGCCCGTTCGATCATCTGGGGCTTGGTGGGCCTGTCCGCGCCTTTGATATTCTGCAGGGGGAACATGATGTTTTCCAGCACCGTCAAATGAGGGTACAGGGCGTAATTCTGAAACACCAGGCCCACGCCCCGGTTTTCCGGCGGCAGGCGGGTCACGTCGTCGTCCCCGAACAAAATTCTGCCGCTGGTGGGCGCTTCCAGGCCGGAAATCAGGTTCAGCGTGGTGCTCTTTCCGCAGCCGGAGGGGCCCAGCAGACCGATGAGCTTGCCGTCGGGAATTTCAAAATTAAAATCATTCACCGCGGTTACGGTTTCGCCCTTTTTTCTGCGGCTGGGGAACTGCTTGGTCAGGTGTTCCAGTACGACTTTCATGGCAATCCTTCCCTTTTCACATTCTGTTTTTACGCTTCTTTGGATTCCGCCTTTATTGTATTTCCGCGGCATGCGCTTGTCAATATATCAGGGCGAAAAGGTTCCTTCTTCCGTGATCACCGCGTCCATGGGAACATCCGATGGTTCCGTGGGCAGGTCGTCCGACAGCAAAGCGTGAAAGCACAGGCACAGGCAGGGCATGGGATGGGCGCATAGGAACCGGTCGTAATACCCCGCCCCGTGGCCCAGCCGTTTTCCGTCGGCTGTGGCGCGCACACAGGGAACAACGGCTAAATCGATGGCGGGAAAGGAAGCGTCCGCCGGAGCGTTGGCCGGCTCCGGGATGCCATACGTGCCGGGAACAAGATCATGCCAGCCGAAAACGCGCACGGCGTCCATGCGGCCCTGGCCGCAACACTTGGGCACATAAACCGTCTTGCCTGCCCGCCAGGCGTCCTCGATGAGCGTGCGGGTGTCCGGTTCCCTTTCCGTGCTCACATAAACGAAAATGGACGCGGCCT
>CACWWM010000144.1 GCA_902764565.1 uncultured Eubacteriales bacterium | reverse complement strand
TAATGCGGAAACATGGGTGCGGAACGCCGCAAATGAACAATGAAAAAAGCAAGACGCGCCGTACCATCGCGGCGCGCCTCCTTTTATACTGTCTGGCCGTCTGCTGCGCGGGCATCGTGCTGTTCCAGGCGGCAGACGCCGTTCTTGCCCGCCGCCCGATCCAGACGCGGATTGCGCACCGGGAACAGCCGGTGACCCGCACCGCGCCGGCATCGGAAGGAAGAATGGATATCAATCAGGCCACGGCGGAAGACTTGCAAAAAGCGGAAGGCGTCGGCCCTGCCATGGCGCAAAGAATATGCGATTTGCGTCAGGAACGGGGCGGGTTCCGCTTTTTGGAGGAACTGACGGACGTGCCCGGCATCGGTGAAAAACGCTTTGAAGCCCTGAGCGCTTTGTTTTACTGCCCAACGCCGGTGCAATACGAAACAGGGGCTTCCTCAACTCCTTAAACCCCTGAACCCAAGGGCCTCGGCCACCGGATACCATTCGGTTATATCCGTGGGTGGGGGTCCAGGGGAATCATTCCCTTGGTCGGGGGTCAGGGGGCGGACAGCCCCCTGCAATCTTAAGCCCCTGCAATCCCTTTCAGCTTCTGATTCAGCTTGCCATAGACGCGCCGGACCATCCAGGGTTCGGCGCAATTTTTGAGCGCGTCTTCCAGGGTGAACCATTGGACGGCGGCGTTTTCGTCGGATTTGGGGCGGATGGGCGCGGTATCATCGGCCCGAAGCAGGTAGGTCACGTTCAGGTGCAGGTGGCTGGGCACGTAGCGGCCCCGCTTTTCGTGGCCGTCCACGGTAAGGACTTCCAGGGAGAAAATGTCCTCCGTTACGGGTTCGGCGTGAATGCCCGTTTCCTCCCGGGCTTCCCGCAGGGCCACGGAAAGCAGATCCCTGTCCCCGTCCGCGTGGCCGCCCGTCCAGGCCCAGGCGTTATAGAGGTTATGATAGGCCATGAGCACCCGGCTGCCGTCCCGGTTCACGATCCAGGAGGAAGCGCTGAAATGGGCGATTTCGTTGGCACGGTCAAAGCAGTCCGGCATGGTGGAGAGGGCCCGCAGCATCACGGCCTTGTCCCGTTCCTCCTGTTCGTTCCAGGGCTGATAGGCTTTCAGGGCGTCTTCAATATGCATGGATTTTCCTCCCTGCGTTTCAGCGCAAATTCGATTTCGGCAAGCCGGTCGGTGATGGCGTTCACTCTTCCCGTTTCCTTGAAGCCCATGCGGCGGTAAAGCCTCGCCGCGCCTTCGTTGTTCTCCAATATCCAGAGCGTGGGCACGTCCGGGCAAAGGCTTACGGCGAATTTCAGCAATTCGGCGCCGCATCCTTTGTTCTGCATTTCCGGAAGAATATACAGGTCTTCGATCAGGCTGCCGGTGACGGATACGACGCCCACGGGGCGATCCTTCACCAGCATGAAAACCCGGCTTCCCGCGTTCATCTTTTCGCGCAGGTATTCCCGCTGGCGTTCCGGCGTGTGCAGGGCCACAAAACCGGGCGTGCAGAAGGAACGGTGCGAATCCTGCCAGGATGCGGAATGAATGAGGGCGGCTTCAGGCAGATTGGTCTGATCGACAGGAACAATCATGGGATTCCCACCTTTTCGATAAGAACAGGAGAGGGAAGCTTTTATCGAAAAGCCTCCCTCCCGTAAAATGTAATGTTGTCTCTGTTTCTTCGATCAAAATTCCGCGCTGCCGGTGGTGCGGGGGAAGGGCAGCACGTCGCGGATGTTGCTCACGCCGGTCAAATACATGATCAGGCGCTCGAAGCCCAGGCCGAAACCGGCGTGGGGGGTGGTGCCGAACTTGCGCAGCTCCAAATACCACCAATAGGAATCCATGTCCAGGCCCAGTTCCTTGATGCGGGCTTCCAGCACGTCCAGGCGTTCTTCACGCTGGCTGCCGCCGATCAGCTCGCCGATGCCGGGCACCAGGATGTCCACGGCGGCCACGGTTTTGCCGTCCTCGTTCTGGCGCATGTAGAAGGCCTTGATTTCCTTGGGATAGTTGTAGACGCACACGGGGCAGCCGAAATGTTCTTCGGCCAGATAGCGTTCGTGCTCGGTCTGAATATCCATGCCCCAGTGGACGGGATATTCAAACTGCTTGTCGGCTTTTTGCAGAATGTCGATGGCGTCGGTGTAGCTGCACCGGGCAAATTTGCTGCTGACCACGTGCTGCAAGCGCTCGATGAGGCCCTTGTCCACGAAAGCGTTCAGGAATTCCATTTCTTCGGGGGCCTTGGCGAGCACGTCGGCGATGACGTACTTGAGCATATCCTCCGCCAGTTCCATATCGTCTTCCAGGTCGGCAAAGGCGATTTCCGGCTCGATCATCCAGAATTCCGCCGCGTGGCGGGGGGTATAGGATTTTTCGGCGCGGAAGGTGGGGCCGAAAGTGTAGACGTTGCGGAAGGCCTGGGCGAAGCATTCCACGTTGAGCTGGCCGGACACGGTCAGGTTGGCGGGCTTGCCGAAGAAGTCTTCCTTGTTGTTCACCTTGCCCTGCTCGTCCCGGGGCAGGTTGTTGAGATCCAGGGTGGTGACCCGGAACATTTCGCCCGCGCCCTCGGCGTCGGAGGTGGTGATGAGGGGGGTGTGGACGTAAACGAAGGAGCGCTCCGCGAAGAAGGCGTGAATGGCCTGGGCGGCGATGGAGCGGATGCGGAAAACGGCGCTGAACAGGTTGGTGCGGGGACGCAGATGGGCCTGGGTGCGCAGGTATTCCACGGTGTGGCGCTTTTTCTGCATGGGATAGCTGGGATCGCAGGGGCCGACGACGGAAACCTTCTGCGCCTTGATTTCAAAGGGCTGCTGGGCGCCGGGGGTGAGGGCCAGGAGGCCGGTCACTTCGATGGCGCTGCCCAGGGTGATTTTCACCACGTCCTTGAAGTTGTCCAGGTTTTCTTCGCAGACGATCTGCACGGGCTTAAAGAAGGTGCCGTCGTTGAGGGCGATAAAGGCGAAGGCTTTGCTGTCGCGCACGGTGCGCACCCAGCCGGACACGGTCACTTCCGCCTGATCGGCGGGCGTTTCCCGGAACAGCTGGCGAACAGAGTATTTCATGGTGGGATCCTCCTAAAAAATTTTTTGCTTCACTGGGAATAAAGCTTGCAAAAGAAATATAATTTTCATCCAGAAGTGGTTTTCGGGAAGGGGGTCTGGGGGAAACCCGCTTTTGGCACAAAAGCGGGTTTCCCCCAGCTTTCCCTTTCCTCATCTACCTCCCCAGCATGGCCGCGCCGATGACGCCGGCCTCGTTGCCCAGGCGGGCGAGAACGATGGGGGCAATGGGAAGGGGCGCGCCCATCTGATGGCGGGGGATGAGGGGGCGGACGGCGTCCAGCAGGAAATTGCCCGCGTAGCTTAAGCCGCCGCCTAAAACCACGATTTCGGGGTCAAAGGCCCAGATCAGGTTGTTGATGGTCATGGCCAGATAGCGAGCGAAGGAATTGAATACCCGGAGGGCGGGCGCATCACCTTCCTTCGCGGCGTCAATGACCAGCTTGGCATTGATTTTTTCTATATTTCCTCCCGCTTTTTGCAGAATGGAGGTTTCGGGGAAGTTGCGGCAGGCCTGCCGGGCTTCGCGGATGAGGGCGGTGCCGGAGCAATAGCGTTCCACGCAGCCGCTTTTTCCGCAGGTACAGGGCACGCCGTCGGGCACCAGGATCATATGGCCTATTTCGCCGGCCCGGCCATGGGCGCCGGTCCAGGGCTTGCCGTCCATGACGATGCCGCCGCCTACGCCGGTGCCTAAGGTGAGCAGGATGCTGCTCTTGCGGCCCGCGCTGGCCCCGGCGACGCTTTCGGCCAGGGCGGCGGCGTTGGCGTCGTTATCGATGAAAATGGGCTTGCGGATATACTGCTGCATTTCGGCGCGCAGGGGCACGTTCGCCCAGCCCAAATTGGTGCAGTTGAACACCACGCCGTCGCTGTCCGCCACGCCGGGAATGCCGATGCCGACGGATTTTACGTCGTCCAGCGTGAGCCGGGCTTTGGCGACGGCCCTTTTCACCAGCTCCGCCATATCGCGGATGATGGCCTGATAGGGCCTGCCCGCCAGGGTTTTGGCCCCGGCCTGGGCGAGAATGGAGCCTGCTTCGCTCACCACGCCCACGGCGATGTTGGTGCCGCCTAAGTCGATGCCCACATATACCATAGACGCGCTCCTTTCTCCAATTTATCGGCCCATGGAATTCATCATCATTTCGTTCAGCCGCCGATCCAGCTCCTGGGCGGCGGAATAGCCGTTCTGCTTGAGGGAATGATTCCGGGCGGCCACCTCGATGACGACGGCCACGTTGCGCCCGGGGCGCACGGGCAGCACCAGCTGGGGCACCCGCACGTCCATGATGGTGGTGAAATCCTCGGAGAGGCCCAGCCGGTCATAGGCTTTCTTTTCCTTCCAGGCTTCCAGGTGGATCACCATGTCGATGGTTTTGCTGTTGAGCACGGCGCTGATGCCGTACATGGCCTTGATATCAATGATGCCGATGCCCCGGATCTCCATAAAATGACGCACCGTTTCCGGGGATTCGCCGATGAGGCGGTTCTCGGTCACGCGGCACACGTCCACCACGTCGTCCGCCACCAGCTGATGGCCGCGGCGCACCAGCTCCAGGGCCGCTTCGCTTTTGCCCACGCCGCTTTCGCCGGTAATCAGCACGCCCATGCCGTACACGTCCACCAGCACGCCGTGGAGGGTGGCACGGGGGGCCAGGCAGCGGTTCAGGTAATTCATGGTCAGGGCCACGAAACGGGTGGTGTATTCCTCGGTGCTGAGCAGGGGCACCTGATGGGCGGTGGCCAGCTCCAGCATATCGTCCGGGGGCGTCATGCCGCGGCAGATGATGGTGCAGGGGATCACCTTATGCGAAAAGAACGCTTCCAGCCGTTCCCGGCGCACGTCGTCCGGCAGAGATTCCAGATAGGTCATTTCCGTCAGGCCCACCACCTGGGGCCAGTCGGCGCGGAAATGATCGTAAAAGCCCACGAATTGCAGGCCCGGCCGGTTCAGTTCGGCGGAATGGATGTCCCATTCCTCCTGATAGGTGGAATTGAGCACCCGCAGGGACAGCTCCTTGATAAAATCCTTTGCCTTGATCATAAAAAGCCTCCATCCGTACAGGGGTTTCCCGGCAGATTCCACCGCTTATTATAGCCTTTTCGTCCGCCTTTTGCAAGGCGCGCCGCCGGATTTATTGCATAGGGGCGGGCACGAAGTCCTGCACGGCGCCCACGCCCTCCACGAAGGGGTTCAGCACCAGCTTGCGGGGAGAGGTATCGTCCTGGATGGCTTTGATAACATTTTCCGCCTCCGCGCCGGTGACGGGTACGGGCTGATAGTTGTTGTAATCCACCGTGCCGGATACGTGGCAGGGAATCAGGTTCAATTGATGGCCCAGGTAGCGGCCGCTTTTATCGAAAGAAAGGGTAAACTGAGCGATAAAAGTATTAAGATTGATATTGCCGTAATTGGGGCTTTTTTTCCGGGAGATCACCACGCTGGAATTGCCGCCGAAGGCGAAATTGTGGGGATGGTTGCCCACCACGATTTCCGCGCCGTAGCGGATCAGTTGGTCGGCCATCTTTTCCTGGTTCTTGTCGTGGCGCGTGTCGTATTCCACGCCGCCGTGCATGCAGGCGATGACGAGGCTGCACCCATCGTCTTTCAGGGCCTGAATCTGATTCTTGATGGCGGTGGGGGTGCCGGGCACCCACCAGTCGGAAATATAAACGGATACGAAGCCGATCTTCACGCCATCCTTTTCAAAAGCGTAGGTTCCCGCCACGCCCCCGTTGATGGTGCCGAACCAGTGAACACCGGCATCCTCCAGGGTCTGGATGGTGGATTGGAGGCCGGAGACGCCGTAGTCCATCATATGGTTGTTGCCCAGGGAGCAGGCTTCCACGCTGGACTCGGTGAGGATGTTCACAAAATCCGTAGGGCCGCGGAAATGATAGGTGGAATCGGGTTTCATATCGGCGTCGTAATTGTAAAAGGTGCCCTCCAAATTGATCACGGTGAGATCGTCCTGCTCAAAATACTGCTTCACCTTTTCAAAGGGGTAGCCGTAGCCGTACTTTTCGATATAGGCCTCAAAGCTCGTCGTCCGGCCCCGCTGGGTGGGGTCGCAGCCCAAGGTGCAGTCGCCGGTGAAGGTGATCACGATTTGCGCAGCGGCACCTTCGGGGACGGCGATGGTTTCACCAAGGGCGGGCAGAGAGGCGCACAGCAGCGCCAGCAAAAGGAAAAAGGAAACGATTCTGCGCATAAGACATTCTCCTGTAAATAGTATTCAGCTTTCCTCCGGCCAGGGGTAATGGGTTTCTTCCAGGGCCAGCCATTCGGCTTTGGCGTCGGTGAGGGCGGTAAGCTTTTGGGTCACGTCCGGGAAATCCCTGACGCGCACCAGCAGGGTGGCTTCCACGGACGCGCCGAATTGGGTGTCTTCGATCAGCACGGGCAGGCTTTTCATGGCATGGCTCACCCGATCCCAGAGGGGATAGGGCACGTCCAGGAGCAGCTTTTGGGAAAGCTGCATGATGACCACTTGGGCGGCGTCCAGGGCAACGACGCACCCCTTGGTGTAGGCCCGCACAAGGCCCCCCGCGCCCAAAAGCACCCCGCCGAAATAGCGGGTGACGACCACGCAGCAGTTTACCACGCCCCGGCTTTTGAGCACTTCCATCATGGGCAGACCGGCGGTGCCGCCGGGCTCCCCATCGTCGGAATAGCGCATGACGCCGGCATTTTCTCCGATGACGTAGGCGTAGCAGTTGTGGGTGGCGTCCCGGTGCTTCTCCCGGATGGATTTCAAAAAGGCAAGGGCCTCTTCTTCCGTCCGGCAGGGGCAGGCATAACCGATGAAACGGCTCTTGTTCACGATGAATTCATCAGAAGCTGCCTGCTTTAACGTTTTGTAATCGCCGGGCATCGTTTTTTGCGGGGGAAACCTCTTTTTGAAGGCCAAAGAGAGGTTTCCCCCGCACCCCCTTCCGAGAAAGCCACAAAGGGGCGGACACTTTGGCCTGGATTGAATCGTGGTGAAAACTTTTTCCCCTTTGCGTCACGGGAAAACAAGAAATAAAAGAACCAAAGATTATGTCCCGGAGTGGTTTTCGGGAAGGGGGACGAACCGCCGATGACCGCCTGTGGCGGGAATTTCATCGGCGGTGAGATCAGCCGAAACAAGCAATGTCCGCATGAAGCGGACTTGCGCCGATTGAGGCTGCGGATCTGGGGGAAACCCGCTTTTGGCACAAAAGCAGGTTTCCCCCAGAAAAAACTTCGTTACTTCACCACCACGCGGCAGTAGTTCTTCTTGCCCTTGCGGAGCAGGATGCCGTCGGTGGGAATCATGTCGGGGGTAATGACCATGTCCACGTCGGTGACCTTGCTGTCGTTGATGGCGACGGCGTTCTGCTGCACCTGCTTGCGGGCGTCGCCCTTGGAGGTGCAAAGGCCGCAGAGATTGAGCAGGGTGGTCAGGCGGTTGTCCTCGGCCATCTGGGCCTGGGCCCATTCATAGGTGGGCACGTCCGCCGCCGCCGCGCCGCCGCCGAACAGGGAAGCGGCGGCAAGCTGGGCCTTCTGGGCTTCTTCTTCGCCGTGAACCAGCTTGGTGCATTCATAGGCCAGCACTTTCTTGGCTTCGTTGATGGCGCTGCCTTCCAGGGCGGAAAGGCGCTTCACCTCGTCCATGGGCAGGAAGGTGAGCAGGCTCAGGCACTTTTCCACGTCGGCGTCGGCGATGTTGCGCCAGTACTGGTAGAAATCGTAGGGAGAGCAGAGGTTGGCGTCCAGCCAGAGGGCGCCCTTTTCGGTCTTGCCCATCTTCTTGCCCTCGTGGTTCATGAGCAGCTTAAAGGTGCAGGCGAAGGCGGCTTCCCGTTCCTTGCGGCGGATCAGGTCGGCCCCGGCCAGCATGTTGCTCCACTGGTCGTCGCCGCCCATCTGCAAGCGGCAATTGTATTTTTTGAACAATTGCAGGAAATCGTAGCTCTGCATGAGCATGTAGTTGAATTCCAGGAAGGTGAGGCCCCGCTCCAGGCGCTGCTTGTAGCACTCGGCGGTGAGCATGCGGTTCACGCTGAACAGCGCACCCACGTCGCGCAGGAAGTCCATGTAGCCTAAGGTGCGAATCCAGTCGGCGTTGTTGACGATCATGGCCTTGCCCGTGCCGAATTCGATGAAGCGCTCCATCTGCTTTTTGATGCAGGCCACGTTCTGGTCGATGGTTTCCACGGTCATCATTTTGCGCATGTCGGTTTTGCCGCTGGGGTCGCCGATCATGGCGGTGCCGCCGCCGACCAGGGCGATCGGGATGTGGCCCGCCCGCTGCATGTGGGCCATGGCGATGATGGGGATGAAGTGGCCGAAGTGCAGGGAAGTGGCGGTGGGGTCAAAGCCCACGTAGAAGGTGGTGGGCTCCTTTTCAAGCTGCTTGTAAAGCTCGTCCTCAAAGGTGATCTGGGCCAGGAATCCCCGCTCGCGCAGGGTGTCGAGTACGTTTTGCATGATCGTATCCTCCAAATCTGTTTTACAATGTGGAGTTTGGAGTGTGGAGAGTGGAGTTTTCGTTTGCTTTTTCAAATACAGCTATATAAACTCCACACTCCACGCTTCACACTCCACACTCATTTTGCGTTTTCCGAAAATACTTCGTTCATCAATCCCATGCCCTTCTCGATCTGCTCCACGGTGGACATGGAGAAGTTCAGGCGAAGGGTGTTTTCATGGCCGCCGCCCGGGTAGAAGTGGGTGCCGGGCACGTAGGCCACGCCCTTGTCCACGCATTTCATGAGCAGGTCCAGGGCGTTCATGCCCTCGTTGAGCTCCGCGAAGATGAACAAACCGCCCTGGGGCCTGGTATATCGGGCCACCCCGCCGCACTTGGCCAGCAGGCCCAGCATGGTGTTCATCTGCTGGGCGTAGCTTTGGCAGATTTCCTCCACGTGGGGCTTCAGCAGGCCCCGGCGCAGATATGCGTCCACGATGGCCTGATTGAGGTTCGCCGTGTGCACGTCGCTGCTCTGCTTGCCGATGACGCACTTGCGCAGCAGCGCCGGGTTGGCGGCTAAGAAGCCCACGCGCAGGCCGGGGGAAATGACCTTGGAGAAGCTGCCCATGAAGGCCACCCAGCCTTCCGTATCGAAGGACTTGATGGAGGGAAGCTCCTGGCCGGTGTAGCGCAGATCGCGGTAGGGGTCGTCCTCCGCCACCACCACGCCGTACTGGGACGCCAGGGCGGCAATCTTCTTCCGGCGTTCCAGGGAAAGGGTGCGGCCCGTGGGGTTCTGGAAGGTGGGGATGATGTAGAGCATCTTGGGATGCTCTTTTTTGAACACTTCCTCCAGCTCGTCCACCCTGATGCCGTCGTCGTCGCTGTCCACGGGCACCAGCTGGGCCTGATAAAGCCGAATGGCCTGCATGTTGCCCAGGAAGGTGGGGTTCTCCACCACCACTTTATCGCCGGGATCGATCAGGGCCTTGCACAGCAGATCCATGGCCTGGGTGGAGCCGGTGACGGGCAGAATTTCGTCCGCCCTGCAATCGAAGGAGAACCGATCCTTTAAGTAAGGAACCAGGCTTTCCCGCAGGGGCGCGTAGCCCTCCGTGGCCCCGTATTGCAGCAGAACCTTGCCCTTGTCCAGCAGCAGTTCTTTCGCCAGCTCGGCGCACTGTCCGTCCGGCAGGGCGCTTAAGGAGGGATTGCCCCCGGCGAAGGAAATCATGCCCGGCACGGCCAGCAGCTTGAAAATCTCACGGATGGCGCTGCCGGAAATGCCGTTAAAACGGCTGGCAAACTTTAGATTTTGAATGTCCATTTTCCTGTTCTCCTTCCTCTTTGAAACCATTGTAGAGAGTTCAGAGTTGAGAGTTGAGATGATAAAGCGGCCAAGTTATAGAAGCCTTGCCATTAAAAGACAAATATATCTCAACTCCCAACTCTTCACTCTCAACTCCATTGTTTCTTTTGCCGCGATCTTCTTCCAAAACCAAAACCCGCCTCCACCCCAGGGGGGAAGGCGGATGATCGCTGTACCACTTCCGTTCGGCAGGCGAAAAACCTGCCCTCGCTCGCGCTGTAACCGGCGCGCCGGCGGCCCCTACGCGGAAAAATCTTTCAGGGCCGAGGCTCGGGGAGGTAATTCGCCGCGATCCGCGCTGCTTCCTTGCACCGGCCGGAAGCTCTCTGAAAAACGCTGGTGGATCGGGTTACTGAATCCCGTCGCTGCCTGCCATAGCGGCATTATATAGGAAAAGACCGGGAAATGTCAAGACATAATTTCGTTATTTCCCCATCTGTCCCAGGGCGGCGACCGCGCCCAGCAGGGGCACGATCAGGCCCTGAGCGCCCTTGGGCAGGCCGGTGGTGATCAGCTTGGTCAGTTTGGGCACGGCCACCGTGCGCAGCTCGGCGTACAGGGCTTTCATGGCTTCCGTATCGCCATTGGGAATCACGGTCAGGCCGGACACGTCCGGGACGGGGGCCGGTTCATCCGACCAGGCGTATTCCGCGTGGATGTTCCCCAAATCCTTGCCCAGCATGGACAGGCTGATGTCCATCCAATTCATGTCGTTTTCCATGGACAGGATCACGCGGAAGGGTTCCGCGCCTTCTCCCATCACCGTGTCCAGCGGCACGGTCACCGTCCACTGCTGGCCCTCGTCCGTGCGGGTCAAAAGCAGCTCTATCGTTTCTTCCACCCAGCTGCCGTCAGAAGCTCTGTAATAGAGGTGGGTATAGGTAAACGCGATCTCGTTTTCCGCAGACATGTCCAGCCGCATCACTTGTTCCGTGTAATCATTGGGCATGCGGCGGTATTCAATCATGGTGGGCGTATGCCGCGTGGCGGAAAGCGTTTTGTTTTCATAGTCTTTAAAGTTATAAGAAAGATATTCATAGCGTTCCAGCAGCTTTTCAACCGTGCCTGTTTCGTCGATGAGAGGTTCGTAATGGGTAGAAACCGTGACGGTGGTTTCACTGGTGATTTCGCCGTTCTCCAGCACCGTGCGCCGGGTTTGGGTGGTGGTCTCCGTGCGGTTTTTGTACATCAGGTGCATGTACTCGTTGTAGGCGTTCGCGTATTCCGCATCCGTGGGGGTCTCTCCCAGCACCGGCAGGGTGTCCGACGTCCCTTCTTCTTCCCAGACGGAAGCCACGGACGTCTGGGAGCCAGCGTGCAGCGGCGCGGTCAGGTCGTAAAGCGTGTACACCCGTTCGTCCACGTCCATGGCGCGGCGCTGGTACAGCGCGTCCTCTGTTTCATCCGGAATGGAATCATACGCGCCGGGCCGGGAAACGGTGTATTCATACACCAGCGCGTCCCCCTCCCGGTGGGCCAGCCCTTCCGCTTCCAGCAGACGCAGGGCTTGAACCTCCGCTTCGTAAACCTGGCCCAGCAGATCGAAGTCTTCATAATCGGGCAGGGTGGGCAGCAGCTCCTGCCATACGCCAAGCAGCTTTTGAACGCCTTCGGCGGAAGCATTGGACTGCGCTTCGGCCTGGGGAATGCTCAGGGCGCA
>CACWWM010000143.1 GCA_902764565.1 uncultured Eubacteriales bacterium | reverse complement strand
GAAAAAGCTCGCTTTTTCTCTGACCTATCCTCGTTTTTCTTTGCCCAGGAGCTTGCTATTTGACTTTTACAAACAGGCGCATATCGTTTGTTTTTTATGTCTGTTAATCGCCGGGTGGGGTGCAGGGGATCATCCCCTGCCGCGGGGTTTCAGGGGCTGCGGAGGCCCCTGAAATAGAGTAACATGGTCATTCCGTGACGGGCGGCTTCTGCTGATAAACCACCAGCGCTTTGCCCCGGCGGATGAAATCGCACAGCTGCGCGTAATCGGCGGGCTTTTCCTCAAAGGCCACGAAAGCCCTTCCCGCGTCTTCGATCCGGTGGGAATCCGAACCGGCAGTCCAGGGCTTGCCCTCCCGCAGGGCCAGTTCCTGGGCTTTTATGTTGAAAATTTCCTGACTGTTGCCCGCGTTGAACACTTCGACGGCGTCGATGGGCAGGCCGGGACGCTCGATGCCGGGATGGGCGATGTAATGCGCTTCCCGGTAGGGATGGGCGCGGATGACGATGCCGCCCAGGGCGTGCACCTGATCGCACAGGTATTCGATGCTCCATTTATCGCAGTTTTCCAGTTCGTGATACAGGTGTTCGGGCTTTAAGCCCAGCAGCAGATAATCCTCCCCGTTGCCGCCCAAATGGGTGTATTCCACCCCGAAGAATACGGATATGCCCAGCTCGTCGCCCGTTTCCTTGGCGGCGAGATAGCCCCGCAGGTACACGTCGATTTTTTCTTTCCAGGTATCCGGGTCGTTGGCGTAGGAATTGCCGTTGATGAAGTGATCGGTGATCACCACGCCGGAAAAGCCCTTGTCATAGTAGGCTTTTACCATATCCCGGGCGGGGAATCTGCCGCATTTGCTGGTTTCGGCGGTATGCATGTGCAGTTCGTAAGAATACATAGGGTGTTTTCCTTTCTGAGATTTTTATACTTTGGTATGTATGGCCCGTTTCACACCGTTTTCTGTTTCGCTCCATGCGGAAAACTATGTGAGCCGGATAGGAACGGGCGCATGTACCGTCATGCTGTCGGGGGTCACGGCGCAGTCGTAAGCCATGATTTTCACGCCCGCTTCCCGGGCGCGCAGCAGGGCGTCGGCGAAAGCGGGATGGGTCTTCCGGTTGGGCGCAAAGCAATGAACGCCCCGCATCTGGATCACGAAAAGCACCGCCGCCCCGAAGCCTGCCCGCAGGCAGTTTTCCAGCTCCTTCAAGTGCTTTACGCCCCGTTCCGTAGGCGCGTCCGGGAACAGGGCCAGCCCGTTTTCCTCCAAGGTCACGCCCTTGACCTCCAGGAAAGATTTCTTTTCGCCCTGCTCCAGGTAAAAATCCAGCCGGGACGCGCCAAAGACCGCTTCGGGCCTGACCAGCGTCAGGCCGGGAAACAGGCGGGGGAGTGCTTCTTGCGCCGCGTGATTGGGGGCCTGGCTGTCCATATTGATGTATAGATCGCCTTTTTGCACGGCCACCAGATCGCAGCGGGTTTTCCGGCCGGGATTTTTCCCAACGGCCAGGGTCACTTCCGCGCCGGGGGTCAGCAGCTCCGCGCAGCGGCCCGTATTCTTCACATGGCAGATTTCGATGCCCTGCGCCGTCTGCACGTGGGCGATGAACCGGTTGGGACGGCGGATGAACGCGCCGGTCAATACTTCGTCGTATAGCTTCATGTCACCGTATCCTATAAAAAAGGGCCCGCTTCTTTCCATGCCGGAGAAGCGGGCCAATCTTGCCGCGCGTTACCAGGTGGCGTTCATCGCGCGGGCTACGCAGTTCTGATGGGCGGCGTCCACGTTGTTGGTTTCGTGGGTGCGGCTCTTGTAGAAATGAATGCAGAAGTGGCCGTTGAAATTGTTGCCCGAAATGCTGCTGGTGCCGTGGGGCATGCCGTTCATGGAAGCGGCGTACACATGGCCGTTGTACTGCACCAGGATTGCCCGGCGGTTCCAGCTCCATTCGCCGCCGTAGATGGATTTCATGATGGCGGTGTCGGAGGCGGTCAGGGGTTCGCTGTCCAGATGGTTGCTGCCGAAGCGGCGGCGGGCTTTAAACATTTTGCCCGTGGCAACGTCCTTGATGGTATACACGCAGGTGCCGGTGAACACGTTGCTGCCGCCGTTGAACCAATCCAGCCGTTCGGTTTTGTAGGTATAGTTGGAAGCGTTTTTGCCGAACAGCGCCTTGATGGTATCGTTGCCGGCGGAGCCGTCCTGGCTCAGGCCCTTGGACTTCTGGAAGGCCTTCACCGCGGCCACGGTTTGATCGCCGTACTTGCTGTCGATGGGGGCTTTGTAAAAGCCTTTGATTTTCAGCGCCTGTTGCAGGGCCAGCACATTTTTGCCGCTGTCGCCCTTTTTGCTGGTGGCGGGCACGGAAATCTGGGAGATCTTGGTGATGCCCTTCATCTGGGGATCGTTGGCCACGGTGGTGTACAGCACCTTGCCGAACAGGCTCTTGATGGTGGCGTAGTCCGCCTTGCCGGTCTGGCTCAGGCCCTTGGCCTTCTGGTACGATTTCACAGCCGAAACGGTCTGATCGCCGTATTTGCCGTCCACCGTGCCGCTGAAATACCCTTTGATTTTCAGGGCCTGCTGCAGCTTTTCCACGCTGTCGCCGGAAGAACCCTTTTGGGTGTAATCCGGCGGGTTGCCCAGCTTGGAAATGGTGGTCACGCTGGCGTATTTGCTCTTGCTTACGGTCTTTTCCAGTGCCTTCTGATCCGAAGAAGAGAGGCTGACGAATCTTTTCATCACGTAACCGGTATTTTTGTTGTAGGTGACTTTATAAAAATCTCCCTGAACAGCGGTCACGGTAACTTTTGTGCCCTTGTTCAGATAGCCGTAATAATCCGCGCTGGTGCTTGCTCTTTTACGGAAGAACACCTTATCGGCGTTTATGGTGCCCGTATAGGACGCGGCCATCGCCTCGGGAATCATGGAAACCATGAGCACGATCAATAAAACCGCCGCGATCCCACGCTTTACGTACTGCATTTTCACTTGCTCCTTCCATTTGTACTGGTTCGCGTATATTATAATACAAAAGACGATAAAAAACAATATTTAGAATGAATTGTTTACAATTATACAAAATATAGCCTTTCCTTGTCACAGTTCCTTCATAATTTCGGGAAATGGATCAAATATCAGCATATTCTGTCCACAGTTTTTTTGCTTTTATACAAAAAAGGAGCTTGCATGATCAGGCTCCTTTTTCGATTGAAGCAGATTACCCCCGCAGATATTTCAGGTTCCTGCTGATCAGTTCCGCCCGCTGGCGCACGCAGTCCGCGCTGCGCAGGGGATCGGAGGGGGTATTGAACACATAATCGCACAGCCTGTCCACATCCGTTTCAGCCACGTGCATGCGGGTGTCGGAGGAAGCGTAATAAATGTACACTTTTCCGTCCCCATCGGCGATGGCCCCGTTGGTGAACACCACGTTGCTCACGTCGCCCACCCGTTCGCGGCCCAGGGGGCCCAGCAGCATGCCGGAGGGCTCGGCGATCACCCGGGCGGGATCGTCCAAAGCGGTGGCGAAGGCGTACAGCACGTACCTTAGCCCCGCCGCCGTATTGCGCACGCCGTGGGCGATATGAATCCAGCCTCTGTCCGTTTTGATGGGCACGGCTCCCGCCCCGTTTTTGCTTTCGGTGATGGTGTGATACCGGCGCAGGTTAATGATCTTTTCTTCGTCGATCACGGGATGGGCGATGTCCGCGCACAGGCCGAAGCCGATGCCGCCGCCGGAGCCGGTTTCGATGAAATCGTCCATGGGCCGGGTGTAAAAGGCATATTTACCCTCCACAAATTCGGGATGCAGCACCACGTTGCGCTGCTGGGGGGAACGCAGGGTGACCAGGTTGGGCAGCCGTTCCCAGGTTTCCAGATCCTTGGTGCGCACGATGCCCGCCGCCGCCACCGCCGCCGACAGATCGGAAACGGAGGTATCCTTGCTTTCGGAACAGAACACCCCGTAGATCCAGCCGTCTTCGTGCTGCGTCAGGCGCATGTCGTACACGTTGGTTTCCTGCTTTTCGGTGTCCGGCAGCAGAATGGGATAATCCCGGAACCGGAAGCCTTCCGTGGGACGGTCGCTTTCCGCCACGGCGAAAAAGCTCTTGCGGTCCATGCCCTCCACGCGCACCACCAGGCAGTATTTGCCGTTCAGCTTGAGGGCCCCGCTGTTCAGCGTGGCGTTCACGCCTAAACGCTGCATCATATAGGGATTGGTGACCGGATTTGCGTCGTACATCCAGAAGGGCGGAATATGCTCCCGAGTCAGCACGGGATGCTGATAGCGGGTGAAAATGCCGTTGTAAAAATGCTCGTTGATCGGATTGGGGCGGGCGATCACCCGCTCGTAGCCTTCCATCAGGGAATCAAAACCGCGGCTTCGCATGGGACAGCATCTCCTTCGATGTAGAAATGAGTTTGAAAGCTATAAAAGGACACTTTAAGCCAGCAAAAGAGTTGAGAGT
Organism: uncultured Eubacteriales bacterium; assembly: GCA_902764565.1. Taxonomy (GTDB): domain Bacteria; phylum Bacillota; class Clostridia; order Christensenellales; family Aristaeellaceae; genus RUG563. The sequence goes on along the minus strand of CACWWM010000143.1, from coordinate 1,552 downwards.
GGGGAGTGGAGAGTTGAGATTTATATAGTCGGTCAAACAGGATTCCTTTGTGATAAACACGATTTCATCTCAACTCTCAACTCTTAACTCTCTACTCTGCCTTAAAGTGTTCTTTGATACTCTGTGTTATGCTGGCAGTCCCGCTTCCATCAGGCGCAGGCACATTCTGCTGTTATGGTAGGGGCATTTCCATTCCTCCACCATGGGGCGCTCCGTCAGCTCGCCGTTTTCGTACACCGACCAGTACCATTCGCCGCCGGGGCGTTTATCCACGATCAGGCGCTGAATGGCCGCCCATTGGGTGCTCAGCCGATCCAGCCAGGCATCGTCCCCGGTCAGGGCGTAGGCGTTGGCAAAGCCCAGCATGGTTTCCGCCTGCACCCACCAGACGCGCAGCTCGTCGTTTACGCCGTCCACACATTCGTTTTTCAGGCCGTGATCGGTAAAGGCCCGCTGGCATACGCTTTCTGCCAGGTCAAGGCACATATCCCGGTACGGGGGCCAATCGTTTTCGGGCAGCAGGGCGGTGACGGAATCCCACAAAAGCCAGCTGGCTTCGATGTCGTGGCCGTAGCTCTGCATATCCAGCAGCGAATGAAATTCCGTGTCGAAAAATACTTCCAGGCGGCGCTGCTTCTGATTGTAGATCGTTTGCAGGAAACAGGAAAGGGCCTGTCGGCCACACGCTCGCAGCCCTTCGTCCGGCCAGGCGCGGTACAGCTCCGTGTACCCTTCCAGCACATGCAGCAGGGTGTTCATGGTGCGCCCGGCCATCACGCCGTTTTCGCTCAGTTTTTCGTTGCTTTCCGGGGAAAAATCCGCCCGGAAGGCTTCGCCGTAGCCGCCCGCGTCCCGGCATTTGCTTTCGATCAGCCGGTACAGGGCGACGGCTTTTTCCAGCGCTTCAGCGCTGCCGGTCAGGCGGTAATAGGCGGCCAGCCCGTAAATGGCGAAGGCATGGCAGTAGGTGTGCTTGGTGGTGTCCAGGGGGAGACCGTCGTGGGAGACGCTCCAGTATACGCCGCCGTTTTCCGCGTCCTCAAAGCGGGCGAAAAAGGCATAGGCGTGATCGGCGTATGCCCGCAGGGCATCGTCCTTCAGCACGCGGGCGGCGGTGGAAAAGGTCCATAAAATGCGGCTGTTCAGGATGCAGCCCTTGAACGCCTCCGGCATCACGCTGAGCTGCTTGTCCACATAGCCGTAATACCCGCCGAAAGCATCGTCCCGCAGCCGTTCCCAGAACGGCAGGATGGTACCCGTCAGGTGCGCTTTCATTTCATCCTTCAGCATAGGCGTTTCCTCTGTTTCAATATTTGTTAAGTAACAAAATTACTTAACTACGATCATTATAACCATTTTGTCCACCCTGTCAATAGAATGACAAAACAGAAAAATTATTCAAAAAAAGGTGTTGACAAATGCGCGGCATGCGGTTATAATACCACTCGTGCCTGAGAGATCAGCGCAAAAGTATCTGGGTGTAGCGCAGCTTGGTAGCGTGCTTGAATGGGGTTCAAGAGGCCGAGAGTTCAAATCTCTCCACCCAGACTTG
>CACWWM010000142.1 GCA_902764565.1 uncultured Eubacteriales bacterium | reverse complement strand
AAGGACCGCTCCTCGGCGACGTACACGCCGCCGCCTGCGGATTATTGATGAAGGGGTTGCGACCCCTTCATACTTCCCCAGGGCTTTGTCTACAGTCTGAAGCGAGGTCAAAAAGACCTCGCAATACCGCGGTGTATCGGTTTATGCGCCGTTTTCCGGCGTTTTTCTGTTACGCTTCCGCAATCGCCCCGGCCTTGACCCGCAGGGCGCGCATGACGCGGCGGTAGCAGGGGAACAGGAACAGATCCGCCAGCACCCAGGCGGCGGGGTTGGCGAAGCACGCGCCCAAGCACGCGCCGGTAAAGCCCACGGCGGGCACCAGCAGCACGGCCACGGCGGTGCGGGCGATCATTTCAAACAGCCCGGCCAGCATGGCCACCCGGGTGTAGCCCATGCCCTGAATGGACAGGCGCACGATGTTCACAAACAGCAGGGGAACGTAGAACGCGGCGTTGATGGTCAAAAACTGCGCGCCCATATCCGTTACCGCCGCTTCCGCCTGGCTGTCGACGAACAGGCCCAGCAGGGGGCGGGCAAAGAACAGCACCACCAGGAACGCCAGCGCGCAGTAGACCGTTCCCAGGATGGACGCATCCCGCAGGCCCTCGTTCACCCGGTTCAGCTTCCGCGCCCCCATGTTCTGCCCCGCGAAGGTGGCCATGGTGGAGGCCAGGGCGTCAAACACGCAGGCGAACAGGGCGCTCAGTTTGCTGGCCGCGCTGACGGCGGCCACGGCGTTCACGCCCAGGCCGTTCACGGAGGTCTGCACCATGACGGAGCCGATGGCCGTGATGGAGAACTGCAGGCCCATGGGCAGGCCCACGCCCAGCATTTTGCCCGCCGTGGACAGGGAAAGCCGCTTATCCTCCGGCTGCAGGCGCAGGATGGGGAACCGGCGCTGCATCACGATCACGCAGCCGACGCCCGAAACGAGCTGGCTGACGGCGGTCGCCACAGCCGCCCCTGCCACGTCCATTTTGACCACGATGATCAGAAGCAGGTCCAGGGCGATATTCACCAGGGACGCCAAAATCAGAAAGAACACCGGCGTTTTGCTGTCGCCCAGGGCACGCAGGATGCCGCTTGCCATGTTGTACAGCACGCAGCAGGGAATGGCGGCGAAGATGATGCTGATGTAGCTGGCCGAAGCGTCCAATATTTCCTCCGGCGTGTTCATCAGCCGCAGCAGCGGCTTGCAAAGCAGCGTGGCGGCCAGGCCCAGCACGATGCTGAATGCCGCGCTGAGCACCACGGCGTGCCATACGTGGCGGCGCAGGGCCGGTTCATCCTTCGCGCCGAAATCCTGGGCGATGGGAATCGAAAAGCCGGAGCAGAACCCCAGGCACAGCCCGATGATCAGGAAGTTGACGGAGCCGGTGGCGCCCACCGCCGCCAGCTTGGACGCGCCCAGATAACGGCCCACGATGGCCGTATCCACAAAGCTGTACAGCTGCTGAAACAAAACGCCGAAGAGCAGCGGCGCGGCGAAAGAAACCACCAGCTTCATGGGGTTTCCGTTGGTCAAATCGCGTGTCATGGTACGGGACATACACAGTTTCCTTTCTTTTCCTCGAAGCTTGGCGCTTCGCCTGCACTTTATAACACGTTTCGCGTCTTTGCACAAGGGGGAAAATGTGGTCGGAAACAGGCCGCGAAAAAGGTTTTTTCGTCACGCCCTGATAAACCACGGCAGCGTGTCCAGCGGGGCGGGCACGTCGCAGGCGGTGAGGCCCTCGTATGTTTTGCCGTCCGGGGCGCGCCACGTCCCGGCGGGGAAAACCACCTTCCGGGAAACCGCCCCTTTTTCCAGCACGGGGGCGGCCAGAAGATCGCTGCCCACCATGAATTCGTCCTGGATCAGTTCAAAGCCGTGATGGGGACATTCGTATTCCAGGGAACGGATGACCGGTTCCCCCGTTTGCCGGGAGGCCCGCACCACCTTGATGATCTCCGGGAACAGCCGCTCGTGCAGCCTGGCCGCGTCCAGGCAGCGCTTTACGTTTTCCTCTTTCAGCGCCAGCCAGGGGGCCCAGGAGAACTGCATCATGGGGAACAGGGCCGAGCATTGGGCCATGCGGACGAATAATTCTTCGTCCACGGTGAAGCCGGGCAGGAACCGGTAGCTCCATTCCCCGCCGCCGATCATATCGGGGCACAGAAAGGGAAAGCCCATCAGGCCCGCGTTGATGGCGCAGGGGATCAGGTCGGCCAGGCCGTCCCGTCCCCAAAGGTGGTGCTTGTCGCGCAGGCGCTGGACGGTGTTTTTTCCGCCCCGGCCATAGGTATCCTTGAATTCGTGCCAGGTAAATTCCGCGCCGAACGCGTTCCAGGCGCCGTTGAGCTCCTGGGCGGTGATGGTTTTGGCGAGCGGGCCGTTGATCAGCAGGGACGGCGAATAGCCCCGCACCGAACCGCCGTCGAATTTGAAGCCGTCGATGCCGAAATCGTCCATCAGCCTCCGGAGCTGGTCGCGCAGAAAGGCGCGGTTGTATGCGTCCGTCATGTCCAGCAGGGCGCTGTACCCGTTCCACCAGGAAAAAATGGCGGTTTGGCCGTTTGCGGCGCGGAGATACAGGCGCTTGGCCGATTCGGGGTCGGTTCCCTCCAGGGGCCGCAGGGAGCGTTCATAGCTGGGCCCGTCAACGCTCACATAGGGCACCACCCAAAGCAGCACCGTAAAGCCCCATGCGTGAAGCTGGCGCACCATGCCTGCGGGATCCGGAAAAGCGGCCCGGTCAAATTCCCACACGCCGTAGCGCTTCTGCCAGCCCTCGTCGATGATGAATACCCCCGGCGTGAAGCCGTTTTCGATCCATTTGCGGGCGAAGTCCAGCACGCCCTGCTGGGTCACGTAATAGGTGAACTCCATCCAGGTGTTGAGCTGGGGATATTGAAAAAACTTTTCCGGCAGGGCGCGCCCGTCGCAGGGAAAATGGGCCTGCTGGGCGGCCCTGTACGCGTCCTTCAGGCAGTCCCCCGCTTTTGCCAGCTCCACCGGCACGCCGCCGAAATCGAAAACCCCGTCCTTCACCGTCACGGTAAAGGGCCGGTCGCTCCAAATATATCTGCCGTGGCTGGAAACAAACAGCGGCATGGCCTGGTTGCCGGCGGAAGTGGAACAGTCGATCAGGTTTTCCGTGTAGCAGTCCGTTTCTTTCAGGGGATAGGCGCGGCTGGCGCTGGCGCCGCCCCACCATACCTCGCCCGGTTCAAAAGCGATCTTCATATTGCCGCGCCTCCCGTTCATCCTACGGTAATGGTATCAGCAACGGAGAAAAGTGTCAATACGGCCGCTTCAATAAAAAAATAATAAAAATGTTCTGGCGCATCCTTAAAATATATCCTACCGCTTGGGCCGATTTTATGGTATCATAAGAGCCAGAAAAAGACAAAGGGATGGTGCTCGCCATGACGCATACCCTCTTTCATTATCCCACCCTGGCAGACGCAAGCGGCGAAGCGGAAAAGTTGGGGGTTTTTCTGCCCCTGCGGCAGGACACCGCCGCCCTGTTTTCCCCGCTTGCCATCGGAAAGCACGCCGCTGCCAACCGCATCGCTTTTCAGCCCATGGAGGGCACCGACGGCACCGAGGACGGCGCGCCGGGCGCGCTGACCCGCCGCCGCTATCTGCGCTTTGCCCAGGGCGGGCCGGGGCTTATTTGGTTCGAGGCCGTGGCCACCGTGCCCGAAGCCCGGGCCTCCGCCCATCAGCTGATGCTGACGGAAAAGAACGTGGACGCTTTCAAAAAGCTGCTGGACGAAACGCGGGAAGCGTCCCTGAAAGCAAACGGCTATGCGCCGCTGATCGTGATGCAGGCCACCAATTCCGGGCGCTATTCCAAGCCCCGCGGGTATCCCGAACCGCTGATCGCCTATCACTGCCCGCCCCTGGAGGATACGCCCCTGCCGGACGGCCGCATTTTGTCCGACGGCGATTTGAGGCGTTATGAAGAAGCCTACGTCCGGGCGGCGAAGCTGTGCCAGGAAGCGGGCTTTGACGGCATGGACGTGAAATGCTGCCACCGGTATCTGGCCTGCGAGCTTTTGTCCGCCTACACCCGGCCCGGGCCTTATGGCGGCAGCTACGAAAACCGCACCAGGTTTCTCAAAAACTGCTATCGGGCGGCGCAGTCCGCCGTCACGCGGGAAGGCTTTTTCCTCACCAGCCGCATGAACGTATACGACGGTTTCCCCTATCCCTACGGCTTCGGCGTGAACGAGAAGGACGGCCTGAAGCCCGACCTGACCGAGCCCATCCGGCTCATCGGCGAGCTGAAAGCGGAATTTGATATTCCCATCATCAACGTGACCATGGGCAACCCCTATAAAAATCCCCATGTGAACCGGCCCTACGACCACGGCAATTACGTGCCCGACGAGCATCCCCTGGAAGGGGAAGGCCGCATGATGGCGGGCGTCAGCCAGATTCAGCACGCCCTGCCGAATGTGCCGGTGATGGGCAGCGCCTTTTCGTATCTTCGCCAATGGGCGGGCAATTTGGCCGCCGGGATGGTGGCGGGCGGGCATTGCGCCATGGCGGGCTTTGGGCGTATGGCTTTCGCCTATCCCGATTTTATTCACGATCTGAAAACGAACGGGGCCATGAACCCCAAAAAAGTGTGCGTCACCTGCGGGGGCTGCGCGGCGCTGCTGCGCTCCGGCACGCCCGCGGGCTGCGTGGTGCGGGACAGGGAGGCGTATAAAGCATGAAAACAGCGTTCGTGACCGGCTCCAGCCGGGGCATTGGCCGGGGCATCGCCGATCTGCTCCGGGAACACGGCTGGACGGTGATCTATTCCGGCACCAAGCCGGAGCGTCCTCTTGATCTGCCTGATCGCCTGGATTATTTCCCCTGCGATATATCCAAAGCAGAGAATCGGCAAGCCGCCGTTCAATACATGGCAAATCATTATGGGCGGTTCGATCTTCTGGTCAACAATGCCGGGGTGGCTCCCCTGGAACGCCGGGATCTGCTGGACATGACGGAGGAGAGCTTTGACCGGGTGGTGGGCATCAATCTGAAAGGCACCCTGTTCATGACCCAGCTGGCTGCCCGGGAAATGCTGCGGGAACGGGAAGCGGGCGTTTCCGGCTGGCAGCCCCGCATCGTAAACATCGGCAGCATGAGCGCCTACACCTCCAGCACTTCACGGGGGGAATACTGCATCAGCAAAGCGGGCGTGGGCATGGTGACCATGCTGTTCGCCGACAGGCTGGCGCGGGAGGGCATCCCGGTGTTTGAAGTGCGGCCCGGCATCATCGATACGGACATGACCAAGGTGGTGCACGAAAAGTATCAGCGGCTCATCGACGGAGGGCTTCTGCCCGTTCCGCGCTTCGGCAAGCCCCTGGACGTGGCCAAAATGGTGCTGGCCTGTGCCGAAGGGCTGCTGGATTATTCGGCGGGCCAGGTGCTCAACGCCGACGGCGGTTTTTCCCTGCAAAGACTGTAAAAAAGGAGTTTTCCATCGTGCGTGAAATCGTCAGCCGCACCGTGGTGGTGGGTTCGGGCTGCGCCGGGCTGAACGCGGCGGATACCTTAGCGGCATTGGGAGAAAAAAGCCTGCTGCTGGTGACCGAAGATATGAACGCGGGCACCTCCCGCAACACCGGCAGCGACAAGCAGACCTATTACAAGCTGTCCCTGGCCGGGGACGAGGGCGACAGCGTGGGCGCGCTGGCCCGGGATCTGTGCGGCCCCGACGTGAACGGGGACACCGCCCTGTGCGAAGCCGCCGCCTCCGCGCCCAGCTTTTTCAAGCTCTGCGCCCTGGGCGTGCCCTTCCCCACCAATGAATTCGGGGAATACGCGGGCTACCAGACCGACCGGTGCCCATCCTGAATCACGCCTTGGCGGCAAGGATCGTGAAAGACGATCAGGGCGTCGCCGCGCTGGACGTGTATCTGACCGAGGAAAAGGCATTTCTGCGCGTGCGCTGCGCCAATATCGTGCTGTGCACCGGCGGCCCCGCCCACATTTATCAGGATCGGGTGTACCCCGAAAGCCAGCACGGCATGAGCGGCTTAGCCTTCGAGGCGGGCGCGGCAGGGGCGAACCTGGATTGCTGGCAGTACGGCCTGGCTTCCGTGGCCTTCCGCTGGAACGTGAGCGGCAGCTACCAGCAGGCCCTGCCCCGGTATGTGTCTGTAGACGCGGACGGCGCGGAGCGGGATTTCCTCTCCGACGCCCTGGGCGACCGGCAGGCGCTTGCCTTCACGTTTCTGAAGGGCTATCAATGGCCCTTTGACGGCAGCAAAGTGCCGGGCTCCAGCCAGGTGGATATCCTGGTCAAGCGGGAAAACGATTTGGGCCGCAGGGTATATCTGGATTATCTGCACAATCCCCGGGGATGGTCGCTTGAAAATCTTTCCCCCGAGGCGCGGGCTTACCTGGAAAAAAGCGGCGCGGCGAAGGAAACGCCCTTTGAGCGCCTGCGCGCCATGAACGAGCCTGCCGTTCAGCTGTACCGTGATCACAGCATCGATCTGGCAAAGGACAGGCTGGAAATCCGCGTCTGCGCCCAGCATCACAACGGCGGCATTGCCGTGGACGTCCATTGGCAGACCTGCGTGCCCGGCCTGTACGTGTGCGGGGAAGCGGCGGGCACCTTTGGCCGGAAACGCCCCGGCGGCTCCGCCCTCAATTCCACCCAGGCCGGTTCCCTGCGGGCGGCAAAGCATATCGTAAGGAACGGGCGGATGCTTGCAGGCGAACAGCCCTCCTTTGCGCCCATGCCCCTGCCCCATGGCGATCCCGCGCCTTTTCAGAAAGAAATGACCCGCGCGGCGGCTTTCCAGCGGGATGAAGCGGGCATGCGCCGCCTGAAAGAACGGGTGGAAATCGCTTTGACCCATGCCGAACCTCAAACGGAGGACGTGCCGCGGGCCCTGCTGTTCAGGGACATCCTGCTCACCCAGCGGGCGGTGCTGTCCGCCATGCTGTACGCGGCGGCGGAGCAGGGAAATCCCCCCGGCGTGCTGATGACATATCCGGAGGGAAGCCGCCGGGAGCCTGCCCGGCCCTTGCCGGAGCGGGATTTGTGGTTTGAAAGCGTATGGAAAAAAAGCCGGGAAGAACAGGCGCACGGAAACGGCGCCTGACTCCCGCAGCAAAAAGGGCCGCCCCCTCTGTTCTCAGAGAGAGCGGCTTTTTTCATTCGTTCCAGCAGAATCTTTTAGTCCGCGCCGGGCGTATAGATCACTTCGCCGGTTTCCAGATTGCGGGAGAAATGCCGGGCGTAGTCCCACATGATCTTGGCGAACTCGGGATACAGGGAGTGCACCAGCCCTTCGGTGATGCTCAGGCCCACCATGGGCACGCCCGCTTCGTTGTTCAGATACCAGGTGTGATTCGCGTATTCTTCGTTGAGCACGCGGTCGAAAGCGGTATCGGCCTTGAAGCCGCTCATGGGATAGGCCGCGAAGTCGTATTCCAGCTGCGCCATGTCGTTGTAAGCCAGGAACTTGTTCAGCGTTTCCTGATGGGCGGCGCCGATCCCGCCCGCTTCGGCGTCGTACACGGAGCTCAGGTCCTTGGTGGAGGTGGTGATCAGGATGGGCAGATCATATTTGGCCACTTCGGCGGCCTGTTCCTCGGTGGGCGTCTGGCCCATGCCGGACATGGGCACCACGGCCGCGAAGAGTTTAGGATCGCCGTAGAGGGATTTCTGGGTGGCCCAGCCGCCCATGGAGTAGCCGGTGATATACACGCGGGCGGGGTCCAGCGCAGGGTATTCATCCAGCATGTATTTTACCAGCATGGGCATCACAGTGGCTTCGATGCCGTCTTCAAAGTTCCAGCCGGTGCCCACCTGCACCCAGAACACGTTCTGATGGAAGGGAGACACCAGCGCCACACGCTCTTCCCCGGCCAGCTCCACCAGGCCCTGGTTGTAAATGAACATCAGGGGATCGTCGCCCATGCCGTGCAGGCACAGAATCAGGGGCACGGAATGTTCGGCGACGGTGCCGTCCAGCACTTCGGCGGGCAATGCTTCATACCATACGTCCAGATATTCGCCGTTGCTGCACTTCACATCGCTGAAACGGTCTTCATCATGGAAGGTCACGTACACGTCCTGAGCGGTCTTGCCGTCGATGATCGCGCAGCGGTTCACGATGGAATAGGGCAGCGTGCCGTCGGTTGCGGACAGGCGCATCACCCGGGCAAAGAGGTTGGCGAAGGCGTCGGCCACGTATGCCGCCGGTTCCTTGCCCGCTTCAGCCGCGAACACGCACTGGGCGGGCTTGGACGCGCGATAGAAGCGGATGCCGTCCTGGTCGGTCACTTCGTTGACGGCCTTGAAGTTTTCCACCGCTGCGTCGCTGGCGCCCACCAGGTAGGCGGGCAGGGCGATAGCCGCTTTTGCGCTTTGCTCGCCGCCGATGAGCAGCACGCCCGCGACGGTGCCGGCCACGTCCGCATTGGAGGCGATGAAGTCATAGACGAAGGAAGCGCCGCCGTCCACGCCGATCACGTACTGTTCGCCGTAGCAGCCGAAGTACTCGCCTTCGGGATAATACACCGTGCTGCCGTCTTCGGCGGCGCCGGAAGCCTGCTGGGCCAGGAAGGCTTTTTGCAGGGCGGCAAAGGCCGCCGCGTCCGCTTCGCCCCAGGCTTCGCCGATGGGAGTGACCAGCACCACGGAACCGATCATTTTGTCGATTTCCGCGATGACGCCCAGCTTGTCCAGGTACGCTTTGGCGGCGTCCTTATCCGTCAGGGCTTCCCCGGCGAAAACCACCGCGGTGGTATTCAGCTTGGGCGCCGCGGTGCCTCCGCCGTACAGGTTGGCGGAACGGTAAATATAAGTGGTGCCTTCGGGATAGCCGTCCAGCACGGGGTTCTTTGCATATGCGCGGTCTGGATTGCCGTATACGGTTTCGGCCATGAAGGCGGGGGCGTTTGCTTCGGCTTCCTCGAAGGTCTCGAAGGTCGCTTCATTCTTGAGGTTTTCCGGGAAATCCAGGGCCAGGGCGCTGGCGGCGTTCAGCATCAGCAGCAGCGCCAGCAGGAGAGCGAGTCGTTTTTTCACAGTTACAGCATCCTTTCCAATTATTCTTTGAACGTGCGTCCTTCTTTCCGCGCAGGTTCATCTGTACTGTTTTTTACCATGTATTGCCCCGCTTTGCAATTGTTGCCTTTTTCCTTTTCGTTTATTGCCTTTTCCTGTGTTTCCGTCAAAAACATCTTTTCAATAAAACGCAATGACAGAAGTGCAAAACAATATCGAAAAAGATGAGAATATGAAAAGAAAAGCTCCCGGCAGCAGCGCAAAGGCTTTCCAGGAGCATGTTTTCTGCAAATTCCGGCGGCGCGGCATACCTCAAAACCCGCACATACTTGAGATGGACCCGCATATTTTTGGAAACGCTACCGCAGGAACCGGTTTTATGGTATCATAAGGGCACAGGCAGACAACGAATGGGAAACGCCGTTACCATCCCGTAACGGCATGGAAAGCGGGCCAGGCCAGATCGGCGTAATACCGATGTCCTTCCGGCCCGGCGATCAGGCGGCAGCGATCCAAAGCGGACAAGCGGGCGTAAACCTGTTCAGTAAACGCGAACTGTTCCCGCGCTTCCCGGAGCGGGAAGGACGTGTCCTTCGTTCCGGCAATGATAACCAACGGGCGGGGCGCGATCAGGGCGCACAAATCGCCCATGTCAAAATCGCGGGCAATGCCGGGGATGTAATTGCAGAAGCAATGGGCTCTGACGCCGATGGAGGCGTAAAACGAGGTAAAGGCGCAGCTGGGCATGCAGGCCGCAATGCGTTCATCCACCGCCGCGGCGTAGATGCTGGCCGTACCGCCGCCCGAATTGCCCGTGACGGCGATCCGCCCCCCGTCCACAGGGAACGCGCCGGAGCGCAGAAAATCGACGGCGCATTGAATGTCGCGCACCCGTTCGCCGATGAGCGTGCGGCCCAGCAAAAGCGCCGTGGACGCGGGCAGGCGGCACAGGGGGCCATCCGGCCCGCCGCCGCATTCCCCGAAGCCCCGCTGCTCGACGGTCAGGGCCGCGAAGCCGTTCCGCACAGCCTGGAGAGCATAATCCCGATCCCCCGCGACATCCTCTTCGTCTTTCGGAGACCGGGGCCGTCCCAGGGAAATGTGCATGCCCGTGGAATGGCCCTGCAGGCAGATCACCACCGGCGGGCGGGACACGCCTTTGGGCAGCAGCAGGTGCATGAGGGCTTCATACCCCGGCTCGGTGGTGAGGGAAAGGCGAATTTCCTCCCATTCCGCTTCCTCCCGGCGCTCCAGAATATGTGCTTCCGGCTCACACGGGGGGATTTGATCGAGGCCGAGGAGCAGGATCAGCGTCTGCCGCGCCTCCTGCCGCCATGCTGCCGGGTCTTGGCCGTCCCTGTACCGGCAGCGGGGTTCAAGGGTGCGCAGGAGGGTTTCGTGCAATGCCTGGGGCTCGTGTACGTTCATAAAAATCGCTTCCTTTCAGTGGCTGTGTCCCGCTGCGGGACAGAAAAAGGAGGAACACATATGGGTTTCTTTACGCCGTTTGAAATGCCCACCGGGGCGGCCATCCCCGCCCGCCGGGTGAGTGTGGCCGATTTCGGGGCGGTGCCCGGGGGCCGGGTGAACAATGCCCGCGCTTTCGCGGCGGCCATCGATCATCTCGCCGCCCTGGGCGGCGGCCGGGTGGACATTCCCGGCGGCAAGTGGCTCACCGGGCCCATCCATTTGAAAAGCGGCATCGAGCTGCACACCCAGCCGGACACCGAAGTGCTTTTCAGCACGGAGCGGACGGATTATCTGCCCCCGGTGCCCACCCTGTTTGAGGGCGTGCGCTGCTATACCCATTCCGCCCAGCTGTACGCCTATCAGTGCCATGATATCGCCGTAACCGGCCAGGGCACCTTCAACGGCCAGGGCTTCGTCTGGTGGTATCTGGCCCTGAACCGGGCCGGGGTGGAGGCGCTGTACCGGGCGGGTGAAGAGCAGACGCCGGTGAAGGAACGGGTCTACGCCGACGACGATAAGCTGCTGCGTCCCGGCCTGCTGCATTTTCTGGACTGCGAAAACGTGACCATCGACGGCCCCACCTTCACCATGAGCCCCTTTTGGACGGTGCACCCCACCTGGTGCAAAAATATCATCGTGCGCAATATCACGGTGAGAAACCCGTGGGATCACGCGCCCAATACGGACGCCTGCAACCTGGAGGGCTGCTGCCGGGGACTGGTGGACGGCGTATTCGCCGACACCGGGGACGACGCGGTCTGCCTGAAATCGGGAAGGGACCGCGACGGACGGGAAGCCGCCCGGCCCTGCGAAAACATCGTGGTGCGCCGCGTCACGGCGGACCGGAGCCACGGCGGCATCACCATCGGTTCCGAAACCAGCGGCGGCATCCGCAACATCCTGGTGGAGGACTGCGAGTTCCGCAACAGCCTCATCGGCGTCTGGATCAAAACCTCCCACGAACGGGGCAGCGTGATCGAGGATATCGAATACCGCCGCATCCGCATCAAGCGCGTGCGGGATTACGCCGTGTGCGTCACCATGGGGTATTACGTGGACGGCAACCAAATGGGCCCCCAGCCCAACATGCCCAAAATCCGGCGCGTGCTGGTGGACGGGCTTTTCTGCGGGCAAGCCGGAACGGCCATCCAGATCGACGGGGCGGAGGGCTACCCCATTTCGGACGTATGCCTGAAGAATATCACTTGCCGAAGCAAGCGCAATCTGGATATCCGGGCCGCGGAAAATCTGAGCATGGAAGCCCTTTCTTTTCCGACGTAACCCTTACAATTCGATAGCGGGACAGGTGAACTGCCCCGCCTCAGGGTGTCGACAAAGTCGACACCCTGCCATCGAAAGCCAGCTAAAGCAGGCTTTCGATGGTTTCATCAGTTTTTTGTAAAATGGCGTTTTCGGGCA
>CACWWM010000141.1 GCA_902764565.1 uncultured Eubacteriales bacterium | reverse complement strand
GTGGACGACGGCTCCAAGGATAAAACCTGGGAGATCATTTCCGGGCTGGCCGCCTCCGATCCGCGCTATACGGGCATCCGCCAAAGCCGCAACCGGGGCCATCAGAACGCCGTGCTGGCGGGCCTGATGGAAGCGAAGGACAAGTGCGACATCACCATTTCCATCGACTGCGACGGTCAGGACGATATAAACGCCATGGACGAAATGGTGAACGCCTATCTGGACGGCTGCGAAATCGTGTACGGCGTGCGCAGCAAGCGGGATACCGACACCTTTTTCAAGCGCTTCACCGCCGAAGGGTATTACAAGCTGCTCAAGGGCATGGGCGTGGACGTGGTGTTCAACCACGCGGACTACCGGCTGGTATCCGCCCGGGCGCTGAAGGAATTTGCCAATTTCAGGGAAGTGAACCTGTTTCTGCGGGGCATGTTCCCCCTGGTGGGGTTCAAATCCACCTCGGTATATTATGAGCGCCACGAACGGATCGCGGGCAGCAGCCATTATCCGCTGAAAAAAATGCTGGCGCTGGCCTTTGACGGCATCACCAGCCTGTCGGTAAAGCCCATCCGCATGATCACCGTGTTCGGCCTGCTCATAAGCGCGCTCAGCTTTATCGCCATCCTGTGGATCATCATTGCCGCCGTCAGCGGCGGCACGGTGGACGGCTGGGCCTCCACCGCCTGCATCATCTGCTTCATCGGCGGCGTCCAGATCCTTTTCCTGGGGGTCATCGGCGAATATGTGGGGAAGATTTACCTGGAATCCAAGGCGCGCCCCCGCTATATCATCAGCGAACGCACCGAAGAAAAGTGCGAAAAACCCTGAGGGATATTGACGGAGAAAGGGGTGGGACAGATTGGCTATGAATACGAAAGGAAGCATCGCGCGGAATAAGCTTTCGCCGCTGAATGCCTGGGCATTTTCCTTCGCCTGCATGATCGGCTGGGCTGCATTCGTCATGCCCGCCACCACATTCCTGCCCGTGGGCGGCATTTTGGGTTCTTCCCTGGCCTTCCTGGCGGCGGGGGCGGCCATGGTGATCATCGCCCTGAATTATCATTATCTGAGCAATCTTTATCCCAGCATGAGCGGCATTTACAATCTGGTGAAGGTGTCCGGCAACCGCCGGCAGGCGTTTACCGCTTCCTGGGCCATGGGCCTGGCCCATCTGTGCTGCATCCCGCTGAACGCCCGAGCCCTGGGCATGCTGGTGCGCACGATCCTGGAAGAATTCCTTCACATCGAATTCCGGGCGTACTTTTTCCAGTCCAACACCCTGCTGGTGGAAGCCGCCGTGGTGGTGGGGGCGCTGCTGCTGTTCGGCTTCATCAACGTTCGGGGCATGCACCAGACCGCCATGGTGCAGACCGTCGGCGCCATCGTGCTGCTGGCCGGCATCGTGATCATTCTGGCCGCTTCCGTTTTTACGGCGGGCGATACGGCCCTTTCCCTGTCCCCTGCCTATTATCCCGGCACCGGCCCGCGCCACGCCTTTATGAGCATCTTCATCATGACGCCCTGGGCCTTTGTGGGGTTTGATTCCCTGTCCAACGCTACTACCGAACTGAATTTCCCTTTGAAAAAGCTGGGGAAAATCATGGTCATTTCCGTACTCTGCGGCACCTTCGCCTATTTGGCCAATATCTTCAGCGCGCTGCTGGGCATGCCGGACAGCTTTTCCTCCTGGCCGGAATATGTGGACAGGCTTCGCGGTATGTCCGGCGTGGCCGGATACCCGGTAGCCATGGCGGCGCGGAAAACCATGGGCAAGATCGGCACCCTGATTTTCTTCGCCTCCTGCATCAGCGCCACCCTCACCGGTCTGGTGGGCTTTTTCGCTTCCATCAGCCGCCTGATTTTCCAGATGGCCAACGACGGCGCGCTGCCCGCCTCCCTGGGCAGGACCCATCGGCGGTACGGTACGCCGGTAGGCGCTGTGAAGCTGGTGGTCATCATGGCGCTGCTGCTGTCCCTGATGCGGAGCGCCTTTGACTACATCGAGGAACTGGCTTCCGTGGCTACCGCCGTGGGCTTTGGCTACTGTTCCCTGGCCGCCCTGCTCAACGCCGTGCAGAACGAGGATAAGCGGTATGTGTTCACCGGGGCGGTGGGCATGCTGCTGTGCCTGTCCTGGATCTTTTTCCAGATCGTGCCGGTGGGGGGCTTAAGCTCCGCCATCAGCGAGGAAGCCATGATCTGCGTGATCGCCTGGGTCTTCATCGGGATTGTGCTGTACGTGCTGAACGGCAAATCCGTGGCCAAGCAATAATCCGAACGAAAGAAAGGAGGGATCGCCGTGCATACCAACCGTTCCGACAGCGCCATACGGCATTTGGACTTCGCTTTTTTCGACGTGCTGGTGATGCAGCTTTCCTTCATCATGATGTACGGCATCACCCGGCACGAGGGCTTTATTTACAACGATGAGCAGTATTTGATCCAGGCCTCCGTCTTCCTGGTGGTGCAGATCGCCCTGGGGCTGTTTTCCAACGCCTACGACCGCATCTATACCCGCGGCATCTATGAGGAACTGAAATCCATGCTGCTGAACATCGGCATGATTATGCTGCTCAGCGGCGCTTTCATCCTGATGACCCATACCCCGGTGAAAAATAAAGAACTGCTGATCGTGGCGGGGCTGTATTTCGATATCGATTTCTTTGTCCGCCAGGCCAACAAGGCCCGCCATCTGCGCAGGGGCCTGCCCAAGCGTAAGGTGGCCATCATCGCCACCAGCGACCGGGTGTATTCCGTGCTCCGGCGCTTAAGGGAAAACGCGGTTTCTGCCGAATACGAATTGAGCTGCGTGATCCTGCTGGACGAGGCGCCGACGGAAAGATATGACGATTTGGGCGTGCCGATCTTTTACGCTTACGGTGAACTGATCCTGGAAAAGATCTCCCGCCTGTGGATCGACGACGCGTTCGTGCTGCTGGAGGATAACGTGCCCTATCCCAAGGGCCTGATGGCCAACTTCCTGTATATGGGCATCAGCATCCACACCGGCCTTTCCGTGCTGGACGATTTTTCCAACACCGAAGTGGGCGTGGAAGAGCTGGGCAGCTTCAAGGTGATCACCAATTCCATACGCTTCGTTTCCGATTCGGCCATGTTCGTCAAGCGGGCGGTGGATATCGTGGGCGGCCTGATCGGCACCGTCGGCACCCTGCTGCTGGCGCTGATCATCGGGCCCCTGATCTATATCAAATCCCCCGGTCCCATCTTCTTTAAGCAGAAGCGCATCGGGCTCAACGGCCGCGTGTTCAACATGTACAAGTTCCGCAGCATGTATATGGATGCGGAAAAGCGCAAGGCCGAATTGATGGAAAAGAATAAGATTCAGGGCGGCCTGATGTTCAAAATGGACGACGACCCCCGCATCATCGGCAGCGAAAAGAAGGGCAGGGACGGCAAGCCCAAGGGCATCGGCAACTTCATCCGCAATACCAGCCTGGACGAATTTCCCCAGTTTCTCAACGTGCTCATGGGGGATATGAGCCTGGTGGGCACCCGTCCGCCGACCCTGGACGAATGGAACCAGTACGACCCCCGCCACCGCATCCGCATGAGCGTCAAGCCCGGCATTACCGGCATGTGGCAGGTGAGCGGCCGCAGCAAGATCACCGATTTCGAGCAGGTGGTGGCCCTGGACCAGAAATACATCGACAACTGGAGCGTGTGGCTGGACTTAAAGATCCTGGCGAAAACCGTGCAGGTGGTGGTGCAGCACGACGGCGCGGTATAAAAATTCCGGCATTGGGGCGGCAGCAAAAAAGCGGGCCGTCCTTTTTCATTTCCAAAAAAGCATGACAAACCGCGCGGGAAACTGTATAATAGGATCGTAATGACCGGCGCTTCGCGCGAAACGCCGAAAAAAGGAAGAGAACAGGCGATGAAAGCAGCTGAATTTGCCTTCCCGGCGGTGCTGGCCGCGTATGATTGGGGCGGGGATGTGCTGGACGTGTCCCGCTACGGCATGGGGCACATCAACGAAACCTATCGGGTGGCGGTTTCGCAGCCGGACGGCGCGGAAAAGGCGTATATCCTGCAAAAGGTGAACACCGATATTTTCAGGGACCCGGAAGGGCTGATGGACAACATCGTGCGCGTCACCGAATACCTGCGGGATTATCTGAAACGCACGGGGGGCGACGCGGAACGGGGGGCCATGACCGTGATCCCCACCCGGGACGGCCGCTCCTGGTATCGGGGGGAAAACGACGCCTGCTGGCGGGTGTATATTTTCGTGGCGGATACCATCTGTTTGCAGCAGGTGGAGCGGGACAGCGATTTTTACGAAAGCGCCGTGGCCTTCGGCAATTTCCAGAATCAGCTTTCGGCTTATCCCGCCGGGACCCTGCACGAAACCATTCCCCATTTCCACGACACCGTGAGCCGCTATGCAGCCTTTGAAAAGGCCGTCCTGGAGGATCGGGCGGGCCGCGCCGCCTCCGTACAGGCGGAAATTGATTTTATCCGCGCCCGGAAGCAGGACTGCGCTTTCCTTATGAACCTGCTTGGGGAAGGCAAGCTGCCCCTGCGGGTGACCCACAACGATACCAAACTGAACAACGTGCTTTTGGACGCCAAAACCCGCAAGGGCGTGTGCGTGATCGATCTGGACACGGTGATGCCCGGCCTGGCCGCCTGGGACTTCGGCGACGCCATCCGCTACGGGGCCAACGACTGCCCGGAGGACGAGCCCGACGTAAGCAAGGTACACCTGAACATGCAGAAGTACGAAACCTATCTGCGGGGCTACCTGGACGCCGCAGGGGCGGCCCTGACGCCCCTGGAAAAGGAAACCCTGCCCTGGGGCGCGCGGGTGATCACCCTGGAAACGGGCATCCGGTTCCTGACGGATTACCTGGAGGGGGATCACTATTTCCGCATCAGACGCCCGAACCAGAACCTGGACAGAACCCGCAAAATGCTCAAGCTGACGGAGGACATGGAAGCACATTTTGCCCAAATGGGGGACGCGGTAGCCCGATATGGAAGGCAAATTTCCTGCTTTTTATAAAATTTTTTGATGTTCCTTGACATCCCGGCCCCGGTGGACTAATATGTTGAGTGAAAAAAGGAGGCGGGAAAACGCATACATCGGGCTTGAAAATGAGGGCGTTTCCGGCTTCCCGCGCGGCGTTTGCCGCCGCAAATCAAAGGAGGAAAAATCTCATGAAGAAGATTCTTGCTCTCTGCATCGCTCTGGCGCTGTGCCTCGGCCTCGTGCCCGCGCTGGCGGATGAAGCGCCGGTGAAGGTTGCCGCGCTGGTGCCCGTTTCCACCCATGCCTGGGTCAGCGGCATCTCCTATCAGGCGGATGTCTATGGCAAGGAGCTGGAGGCGGCCGGAAAGATCGAGTATAAGTCCTATACCTCCAGCAACGCCGAAGAAATGACCACCCAGATCGACGAAGCCATTCTGTGGGGCGCGCAGATCCTGGTGATCGCTCCCCAGTGGGAAGGCATGGAAGCCCCTGTGCAGGACGCCATCGACAAGGGCCTGATCGTTGTGGCTTTCGATATGGATATCGACGCGGACGGCATCCTCAAGGTGACCGGCGATAACAAGTCCATGGGCGTGGCCGGCGCGAAGTTCATCGTGGATAAGGTCGGCGCCGAAGCCACCGTGATCGCCCTGCCCGTGCCCACCAGCGGCTCCGTGTCCGAGCTGCGCATGGACGGCTTTAACGAAACCGTCAAGGAAATCGCGCCCAACCTGAATGTGATCGAATACGCCACCAAGTTCACCCGGGAAGACGGGCTCAAGGACTTTGCGGACATTCTGATGGCCAATCCTCAGATCGACGCCGTGTACAGCCTGGACGATGAAACCTCCATCGGCGTTTTGCAGGCCATTGCCGACGCGGGCCGCACCGACATCAAGGCCATCACCGGCGGCGGCGGCTGCCAGGAATACTTCCATCTGATCGCCGAAAACAAGGAGATCGCCGTCAGCTCCGCCCTGTACAGCCCCCTGATGATCCGCGACTGCCGACGTGGCCCTGGCCAAGCTGGCGGGCGAAGACGTGGAAGCCGTCACCGTGATCCCCTCCCAGATCGTGGACGCTTCCAACGTGGAGCAGTATCTGGACCCCAGCAACACCATCTATTGATCTTGATCGACGCGACAAAAAGGGCCGTGGTTCATCCCATGGCCCTCAGATCGTCAACAAACCCCGGGATGCATCGAAGGGCCCGCAGGCCCTTCGATTATAAATCCGCAGGCGGCGGCGTGTACGTCGCCGAGGAGCAAATGAAATTTGCTTCCTATATCAATTTCTGGCCGTAAAATGAGTGGTTTCGGCCCAGCAGGCCG
>CACWWM010000140.1 GCA_902764565.1 uncultured Eubacteriales bacterium | reverse complement strand
GTTCACCAGCAGCCGCAGATGCCGGGCGCGCTCCACGTCGATGAACAGGCGCTTGCCCTCCGGCACTTTCAGATTGATGACGCGGCTGATTTTGGCCTGCCCCTCGAAGGTGTGGTTGCGGGTCAGGCGGGTGACGATGGGGTCGCCCTCCCGGTAAAACCCGATGCGGGCCACCTCGTCCGCCTTCCATTGCTTTTTCGGGTCGTCCGGGAAACCGATCCCGCTTTCATCCAAAGTGCCGGGCAAACGCAGGGCCCCGCTTTGGCCGGGGATTTCGCATTGCCAAATGCCGGACAAATCAAGCAACACACTCATTTAACCTTCTCCTCACAGAAAAAAGCAAAAAGTGGAAAGTGAAAAGTGAAGATTTGAACTGTCCACGCTTTGTTTAGCACAAAAACAAGATGATAAGCCTTATCGCTTTCCACTTTTCACTTTTCAATTTCCACTTTTATTTGTTTCCGAATAAAAGGGCCCACATCCTCATGGCGGGATGCAGGCCCTGCCCGCTTGAAGCGGCGTTATTTCAGGTGCCAGATCAGATCGTTGTATTCCCTGATGGTGCGGTCGGAGGAGAAGATGCCGGAGCAGGCGGTGTTGGTGATCGCCATGCGCAGCCACTTTTCCCGATTCTGGTAGTCCCCATCCACGCGGCGCTGGGCCATGGAGTAGGAACCAAAATCCTTCAGCACGAAGTACGGATCGCTGAACAGCAGGTTGTGGTACACGTCCTGCACGGCGGCGGGGTTTTCCGGGAACAGGGTGCCGTCGATGATCTGGGTCAGCGCCTTGCGCAGCTCGGCGTTGCTCTCGTAAATGTGCATGGGAGAATAGGTGCCTTCCCGGTACAGGTCGGCCACGGTGTCGGCCCGCATGCCGAAGATATAGATATTGTCCAGGCCCACCTGGTCGTGGATTTCCACGTTGGCGCCGTCCATGGTGCCGATGGTGACCGCGCCGTTCATCATGAACTTCATGTTGCCGGTGCCGCTGGCTTCCTTGCCGGCGGTGGACAGCTGTTCGGACAGATCGGCGGCAGGGATCAGGCGCTCGGCGGCGGAAACGCAGTAGTTCTCCAAAAACACCACTTTCAGATACTTCTGGGCACGGGGGTTCTTTTCGATCAGCTTGCTGATGGCGATGATCAGGCGGATGATCTGCTTGGCCATGTGGTATCCGGGGCTGGCCTTGGCGCCGAACACGAACACGCGGGGCGTCATGGTGAAGTTGGGGTCGTCCATGATGCGGTTGTACAGCACCAGGATGTGCAGGGCGTTGAGCAGCTGGCGCTTGTATTCATGCAGGCGCTTGGCCTGCACGTCGAACATGAAATCCGGGTCCAGGTCGCACTTCTGCTGACGGTTTAAGAAGTTGGTAAAAATCACCTTGTTTTCCCGCTTGATCCTGGCAAACTCCGCCTGGAAAGCGGCGTCGTCCCGGAAGGCAAGCAAATCGCGCAGACGTTCCGGATCACGCACCCAGGCGTCGCCGATGCTGTTGTTGATCAGCTTCAGCAGCCCTTCGTTGCAGCTCATGAGCCAGCGGCGGTGGGTGATGCCGTTGGTGATGGCGGAGAACTTCTTGGGCGTGAATTCATAGTAATCCCGGAAGGTGTCTTCCTTCAAAATCTCCCCGTGAAGCTGGCTCACGCCGTTGACGGAATAGCTCATGGCCACGCACAGGTTCGCCATGTGCACCTGGCCGTAGGCGGTAATGGCCATCTTGGCGATGCGGGGATCGGTGCCGCTGCCGAAATGATCGGCCAGACGGCGGCACACCCGCTCGTTGATTTCCTTGAGGATCATATAGATGCGGGGCAGAAGGTTGCGCATCATGTCCTCGGGCCACTTTTCCAGGGCCTCGCTCATGACGGTATGGTTGGTGTAGGCCACGGTGCGCTGGGTGATCCAGGAAGCTTCGTCCCAGCTCAGGCCTTCTTCGTCGATCAGGATGCGCATGAGCTCGGGAATCGCCAGGCCGGGGTGGGTGTCGTTGATGTGAATGGTCATCTTTTCCGGCAGCTGGCGGAAATTGCTGCCAAAGCGCCGCTTGAAATCCTTAATGGCATATTGCAGGGTGGCGCTGGTGAAGAAGTAATGCTGCTTTAAGCGCAGCTCCTTGCCCTCGTAATGCCGATCCTCGGGATAGAGCACCTTGCTGATGACGGCGGCCAGTTCCTGCTCCTGCAAAGCCTTGGCATAGTTGCCGTCGTTGAAGGAATTCAGATCCATGGTCTTGCTGGACCGGGCGCGCCAGGTGCGCAGGGTGTTCACGGTTTCGCAGTCGTAACCGGCCACGGGCATATCGTAGGGCACGGCTTCCACGGTGTAGAAGTCTTTCAGGGTGTAGACCACGCGGCCGTCCACCGTGTTTTCTTCCACATGGCCGCCGTAGCGCACCTGGCATACGTCCTCCATGGAGGCCACTTCCCACACGTTGCCGTTTTCCAGCCAGTTGTCCGGCACTTCCACCTGCTGGCCGTCCATGATCTTCTGGCGGAACAGGCCGTATTCATAGCGGATGGTGCAGCCCATGGCGGGCATGGACAGGGAAGAAAGGCTGTCCAGGAAGCAGGCGGCCAGACGGCCCAGACCGCCGTTGCCCAGGCCGGGTTCCGGTTCTTCCTTCAGGATATCCCGCCAGTCCAGGCCCAGTTCTTCCAGGGCCTGACGGTAGGCGTCGCTGGAGCACAGGTTCAGCACGTTGCAGTGCAGGCTGCGGCCCGTCAAAAACTCAATGGAAAGATAATACAGGCGTTTGCCGGTGTAATGCCGATCCTGCTCCCGGTAGGCCATCCATTTCTGCATGATCTGGTCGCGCACGGTGGAGGCCAGCGCATGATAAATCTGCTGCGTGGTGGCCTCGGCTAAGCTGCGGCCGTTGTAACGCTGCAATTTGCCCAAAATGGACTGTTTGATGGATTCTTTATCAAACTGCGTAGTAGGCATTGATGTTTTCCCGTCCTTCCTCAATTCGGTGCTCTAATGTGAGCAGTTTATTATATCACAAAGCGCGGCGTTCGCCAATAGAAAAATTGGTACAGATTGAGAAAAGCTTCCCTTTTTCGCCCCAAAATTGAAAAAAATGCCGGAACAAAGCAAAATTTGACCATAATTTTATTAAAATGTAATAAATTTTCATCTCATTTTTCTGTTTCAATTATTGTACCCTCCAATCAAGCCTTCCCGCCGGGAAAGCCGTTCTGAAACCCTGCGGCAAAAGCGCAAATCGCCGGATCGAACGCTGTCCGACCCGGCGATTTGCTAAACTGCATTTTCTACTGTTTTTTCCGCCCGCAGCCGGGGCAATTGCCGCAGCCGCACCCACAGCCGCAGCCCTTGGCTTTTTGCCTGCGCATCCGAAGCAGGGCCAGTACCGCCGCCCCGGCCACCGCCAGCAGAATCAGGATATCCCAAATGTTCATGGCATATCTCCCTCAGCCCGCGCCCAGCGCCAATCCGATCAGGCGCACCGCCAGGGCGAACACCCAGGCCACCGCGCACTGCCACAGGGCCACGTACAGGGCCCACCTGCGGCCCATTTCCCGCCGAATGGCGGCGATGGCCGCCACGCAGGGGGTATACAGCAGGCTGAACACCAGCATGCTGCTGGCCGCCAGCGCGCCGATGGCCTCCACGCCGCCGGGGAACAGCATTTCCATAATGGAAACCACGCTTTCCTTGGCCATGAAGCCGCTGATCAGGGAGGTGACGATGCGCCAGTCGCCCAGGCCCACGGGCTTGAGCAGCGGGGCCAGCACCCCGGCCACGGCGGCTAAGATGCTTTGCTGGGAATCCTCCACCAGATTGAAGCGGAAATCAAAGTTCTTCAGGAACCAGACCACGATGGTGGCCACCAGAATGACGGAGAAGGCCCGGTGCAGGAAATCCTTGGCCTTTTCCCACAGAAGCTGCATCACGTTCCGGGGGCTGGGGAAGCGGTAGTTGGGCAGCTCCATCACGAAGGGAACGGCCTCCCCTTTGAACAGGGTGCTCTTGAACAGGTACGCCGCCAGCACGCCGGTGACGATGCCCAGCAGGTACAGGCCCGTAATGATCAGCCAGCTGACGCCGGGAAAAAAGGCGCTGACGAAAAAGCCGTAAATGGGCAGCTTGGCCGTGCAGGACATGAAGGGGGTGAGCAGGATGGTCATGCGCCGGTCGCGGTCGCTGGGCAGGGTGCGGGTGGACATGACGGCGGGCACCGTGCACCCGAAGCCGATCAGCATGGGCACGATGCTGCGGCCCGACAGGCCGATATGCCGCAGCAGCTTATCCATCACGAAGGCCACCCGGGCGATGTACCCGCTGTCCTCCAGCAGGGACAGGAAGAAAAACAGGGTGACGATGATGGGCAGGAAGCTGACCACCGTGCCCACGCCCTCAAACAGGCCGTCCTTTACCAGGCTTTGAATGGCCGGGTTCACGCCGGCCGCTTCCATCCCCCGCTCGGCCATGCCTTTCAGGGCGCCGATGCCCCGCTCCAAAAGATCCTGGAAGAAGGGGCCGATCAGGAAGAACGTCAGGAAAAACACCAGGCCCATGATGCCCACGAACATGGGAATGGCCGTCCATTTGCCGGTGAGCACCTCGTCGATCTTCCGGCTGCGCATGTGCTCCTTGCTTTCGTGGGGCTTGATCACGCAGGCGGAGCACACCCGCCGGATGAAATCAAAGCGCATGTCCGCCATGGCGGCGCTGCGGTCCAGGCCCCGTTCCTTTTCCATCTGGAACACGATGTGCTCCAGCATTTCTTTTTCGTTCTGATCCAGCCTGAGCTTATCCAGAATCAGGGTGTCGCCCTCGATCAGCTTCCCGGCCGCGAAGCGCAGGGGCAGCCCGGCATCCTTCGCGTGATCCTCGATCAGATGGCTCACCGCGTGCAGCGCCCGGTGCACCGCGCCGCCGTGATCGTCGATCCCGCAGAAATCCTGATTCACGGGACGCTCCTGGTACCTGGCGATGTGCACCGCATGGCGCACCAGTTCGTCCACGCCCTCGTTTTTGGCGGCGGCAATGGGCACCACGGGCACGCCCAGCATTTCTTCCATGGCGTTCACGTCCACCGTGCCGCCATTGCCCCGCAGTTCGTCCATCATGTTCAGGGCCACCACCATGGGAATGTTCATTTCCAGCAGCTGCATGGTCAGATACAGGTTGCGTTCGATGTTGGTGGCGTCCACGATGTTGATGATGGCCCGGGGCTTCTGATCCAGCACGAAATCCCGGGAAACCAGCTCCTCGCTGGAATAGGGAGACATGGAATAAATACCCGGCAGGTCGGTGATGCGGGTGTCGCTGTGGCCCCGGATCACGCCGTCCTTGCGGTCCACGGTCACGCCGGGGAAATTGCCCACGTGCTGGTTGGAGCCGGTAAGCTGATTGAACAGGGTGGTTTTGCCGCTGTTCTGGTTGCCCACCAGGGCGAAAGTTAAAACGGTGCCGTCCGGCAGGGGATCGCCGCTGCCCTTGGGGTGGTATTTGCCTCCCTCGCCCAGGCCGGGATGCTCAGTGCGCTTTCTCAGTTCCTTCGCCTTGGGCTGCTCGGCCGCCGTTTTCGTTAGGGCGATGCCGATTTTTTCCGCGTCCGCCAGCCGCAGGGTCAGTTCATAGCCGTGAATGCGCAGCTCCATGGGGTCGCCCATGGGCGCGAATTTGATTAAGGTGACCTCCGCGCCGGGGATCACGCCCATATCCAAAAAATGCTGACGCAGCGCACCTTCGCCGCCTACCGTTACGATCCGCGCGGATTGCCCGGGCTTCAATTCACAAAGCTTCATCCGCATCCTCCTTGCGCCTCACTAAACCCGGCTAACCGGGGTCCACATCAATATTGGACAAAAAAGGCGTTTTTCCTTTTGCGTTCGCGAAAAAAAGATTCATTCCCGAATGCGAAGCGCGGCCTGGTTGCCCCGTTCCGCGTTTTCGTCCCAGGTATAGGCCATATCGGACACGGCGCTTTGCAGCACTTTCAGGGACAGTTCTTCGCCCTTTGCGGTCACGTCAAAGGCGGGGCCATTGTAGCGCACGGTGAGCACGGCGCTTTCCTCCGCTTCCGAATATTCGATCACGGCTTGAATGTCCGGCTGCGCAAGGGCAGGCATCAGCGTTTGCTGCACCAGCTCCTCAAAG
>CACWWM010000139.1 GCA_902764565.1 uncultured Eubacteriales bacterium | reverse complement strand
GCCACCGAATTTTTCAAAAAAACATATCTGCTGCGGGATATCCACATGTATATCCAGCCCGGCCATATGGTGCTGCTGCTGGGCGGCTCCGGCGCGGGCAAAACCACCTATCTGAACGCCGTGAACGGCTACGAAAAGGCCAAGGCGGAGGTGGTGCTCAACGGCACCAATATGTACAAGAATTATAAGGAAATGCAGTACGATATCGGCTTCGTGCCTCAGCTGGATCTGATGCGCGGCTCCGACAGCGTGTACCGCACCCTGATCGATGCGGCCTCCCTGCGCCTGCCAAAGGATTTTTCCGCCGCCGACCGCAATGCCCGGGTGGAGGAGGTCATGAAGATTTTCGGCCTCACCCCGGTAAAGGACAGTTTGGTGTCCAAGCTCTCCGGCGGCCAGCGCAAGCGCCTGTCCATCGCCATGGAGTTCATTTCCAACCCCTCCCTGTTCATCCTGGACGAGCCGGACAGCGGCCTGGACGGCGTGATGGCCCGGGAGCTTTTTGAACAGCTTCGCATGATTGCCGATCAGGGCAAAATCATCATCGTGATCACCCATACCCCCGACCGCGTGATCGACCTGTTCGATGACGTGATCGTGCTGGCCAAGGACGCCAAGCGCACGGGCCGCCTGGCCTTCTTCGGCCCCATCGCCGAAGCGCGGGAATTCTTCGGCAAAGAGAAGATGGAAGAAATCGTCAAGTCCATCAACCGCGAGGAAGAGGGCGGCGAAGGCCGGGCGGACGAATTCATCCTGAAATTTGCGGAGGTGCAGCATGGCTGAGCTGAATGTAAAGAAAACCAGGCGCATGAGAAAAATCCGTCATCGCGGCCGGGCCAGCCAGATTCCCATTTATTTGGGCAAGCAGCTTCGCTTCTTCGTGAACCAGAGCGACTGGAAGGTGCTGCCCATGGCGGCCATCATCGCCGCGCTGGTTTCCATGGTCATCCGGAAGGACTTTTTTCTCACCATGGAGGGAAATTTGAAGGGCGCGTTCGCGCTCACCTGCGTAGGCATCTGGAACGGCTGCTTCAACTCCATCCAGGCCGTATGCCGCGAGCGTCCCATCATCAAGCGGGAACACCGTTCCGGTATGCATATTTCCTCCTACGTCGCGGCCCACATGATCTATCAGCTCGCCCTGTGCGCCGCCCAAACGGGCCTGAGCCTGTACGTGCTGAAAATGATGGGCATTCATTTCCCGGAAACGGGCTTCATCACGCCCTGGATGATCGTGGATTTGGGCATTACCTTGCTGCTCATTTCCTACGCCGCCGATATGATGAGCCTGCTCATTTCCAGCATCAGCCACACCACCACCGGGGCCATGACGGTGATGCCCTTCGTGCTGATTTTCCAGCTGGTGTTTTCCGGCGGCCTGCTGCCCCTGCCCGACTGGACCAAGCCCCTGTCCAATTTCACCATTTCCAATTACGGCATCAAGGCCATCGCCTCCCAGAGCGGCTACAACGAAACGCCCATGGTAACGGCCTGGAAAACCGTGGATAAAATGCGGAACAATGAAATCGGCGGCACCGTGACCCTGGGCCAGGTGCTGGATCTGCTGGACAGCGAGGCGGTGGAAAAGCGCCGGGACACGGAAGTGATGAAATCCTTTACCGTGGGCGAAGTGGCGGATATCCTGAATAAGGCCGACGAAACGCTGCATCTGCGGGAAAAGGAACTGACCCATCCCGTTTCCATCGGCCAGATCATCGACATGATCCTGGGAGAAGCGGTTTTCCGGGATGTGCGCGCATTGACAATCGTGCCCGCCTTGGGAGAAAAGGCTGCCGTGACGGTGGGCGACGTGCTGAATATGGTGAAAGCCGAGGAAAGCGCCCAGGAGCTGCTGGCGAAGGAGATCGGCACCACCATCACCCTGGGCCAGGTGCTGGACGCCCTGCACGCCGGGGAACTGGCGGAAAAGTTCCAGGATCAGCAGCTCAACGAACCGGTCACCCTGGGGCAGATCGTTGATTTCCTGAAAAACAACGCCGCCTTGCAAAGCCAGCGGGATCGGGAATTCACCTTCAAAACCTCCATCGGCGATCTGCTGGAGCTGTTCGGGGAAGAAAACGTGAAGCAGCTCATTCAGGAAAAGACCGCCGCCGCCAGCTACAACGCCGATTATGAACGGACGGTGGAGAACGTGGCGGACAACTGGATCATGCTGTTCCTGTTCGTGCTGGCGTTCGCCGCCCTGTCCACCATTGTGCTGGAATTCATCGATAAGGACAAGCGGTAAATGAGCCGCTTTACCCTGTAACAAAACAGCGCTGCCGCAGAATAAACTGCGGCGGCGCTGTTTTTGTACCGAAAAGGGGGTACATGATTCTCAGAGGGAAAGCCGCCGATGAATGATCTGATAGTCCACGCCGCGATAGGAAAGCATGGGGATGGAAAGACCGCCGGGAAAACCGATGGCCTTTGCAATGGGGCTGGTATACAGCGCGGGGCTGGTCAGATAAAAAGTATCGGCGGAAACCAGCGCGCCGTCCGCACCGTAGGAAAAGAGATCGCAATCCATATTTGTCATGGCTTCGCCGATATACGTCAGCTTGACGGCTTCCGCCAGGGCGCCGCCGTCGTACCGATAGCCCAGCACAATGGACAGTTCTTTTTCCTCCTGGTCTATCGCCTCATAGCAGGCATATACGGTCATGTCGCCATCCGTTCCCGCGAAATAGGATTCATAATAGTTTTTCCCCAAGCGTTTCATGAGTCGAGGATCGGTGTTGTACTGAAACGCAGCCAGCAGCCGGTCTTTTTCATCCAGTCCGTATTCATACCGTACCGGCGTCCGAACGGGAATCTTCTTGTAAACCCCTGCCCGGCGGAAATTGCCCACAAAAGTGTCGTGAAACCGGCTGGGCTCGAAGCTGCCCAAAACGCCCATGTTTTTCCCCGCGCCTGACCAGCGGGTCTGCCGGACGCGCTTTTCCGCTTCCGCTTTCAAATGGGCATAGCTGACGTCGTTCGTTTTCACGAAATCCATCACCCGCCCGCAGGTTTCCGGGGAGAAATCCGCGGGCGGCGGCGCGACATGGAGAGGATGCATTATTCCACCTTCGTTCCTAAAATATATACCGCCTTGATGGCCGGGTCGGTATCGAAGGGGGAACCGGCGCACAGCACCAGGTCGGCATCCTTGCCCACTTCGATGGAGCCTACCCGGTCTTCGATGCCCGCGTGCCTGGCGGGATTGATGGTGATGGCCTGGAGGGCGGCGAAGGGCTCCATGCCGTGCTTGATGGCAAGGCCCGCGCACAGGGGCAAATATTCCTGGGGAATCACCGGCGCGTCGGTGATGATGGACACCTGCAAGCCCGCTTTCGCCAGAATGCCGGGGGTATCGAAGGTTTTGTTCCGCAGCTCGAATTTGCTTGCGTTGGTGAGGGAGGGGCCAACGGCGCAGGGCACGTTTTCCTTGGCCAGCTCGTCGGCGATCAGGTGGCCTTCGGTCACGTGCTCCAGGGTGATTTTCACGTTCAGCTCCTTGGCGATGCGCAGGGCGGTGAAAATATCCTCGGCGGCGTGGGCGTGGGCTTTCAGGGGAATTTCCCGCTTGATGACGGGAATCAGGGCTTCCATTTTCAGGTCGAAAGCGGGCTTTTTGCTGGCGTCATCTCCCGCCGCTTCCTTCTTTTCCAGGTATTCCTTAGCTTTGTACAGGGTTTCCCGCAGCTTGGCGGCGGTGGTCATGCGGGTGGATACGCCCTTATCCTGATAGCAGCGCTTGGGATTTTCGCCGAAAGCGCACTTCATGGCGATAGCTTCCTTCACCAGCATGTTTTCCACCCGCTTGCCCACGGTTTTTACCGCGCAGAAGGTGCCGCCCAGCACGTTGGCGCTGCCGGGGCCGGTGCACACGGTGGTGACGCCGCCCAGGGCCGCGTCCCGCATGCAGGGCTGCATGGGCTTGAAGCCGTCGATTCCCCGCATCTGGGGGGAAATGGGGTCGTTCATTTCGTTGTAGTCCCAGCCCTCGTAGCCTACGCCGTCGCTGTCCAGGCCTAAATGGCTGTGGGCGTCCACAAACCCGGGATAAACGTCCAGCCCGGCGGCTTCCACAATTTCTTCGTTTCCGGCGGTCAGGCCCTGGCCGATGGCGGCAATTTTGCCGTCCCGGATCAGGATATCCGCCTGATAAGGCGCTTCGTGAATCGCGTCGTGTACGCGACCGTTTTGAATCAGCATGGGTATCTCTCCTTCATCCGTAAGATGCTTTTGATTATACCACGGCGAGGGCCGGAAGTAAAACAAAATTGCGTTTGGAAGAAGGTTATGCTATAATTCGTTATAGAAGTGTATCATTTTTGTGAACGGGAGGAACCGCATGAAACGGTGGCTGGCGATGATATGCGTTCTCTGCTGCCTGGCGCTGTCGGGCTGCGCCGGGGCGGAAAAGAAAGGCTGGACCCAGGAGGAATGGGAGAACGTGATCATGGCCCTGGCGTCGGACGACGAGGAACCGGTGCCGGAAAGCCGCCGGGTGAGCTTCCGTTCGGGCTGGCTGCCCTCGGCGGAAAAGGGGTTTATCAATCTGCTGCTCATCAGCTCCGACGCCCCGGACATCGACCGGAATTTCGGCCGGGCGGACGCCATTTTGGTTTGCCGGACGAATCTTTGGACGGGGGAAACGCGCCTGCTTTCTCTGCCGGAGGACGCTTTGACCACTCTGCCGGAAGCGCCGGAGCCCATTGCCCTGCGGTATGTGAACTGCTTTGGCGGCGCGGGGCTCACCGCCCGGTGTGTGAACGACGCGCTGAATTTGGGCATCAGCCATTTCTGCGCGGTCAATATCGAGGCTTTTATTGAAATCGTGGACGCATTGGGCGGCGTGACCATGGAGCTGACGGAGGGGGAGGCCCAGGCGCTGGATGCGGCCCCGGGCGAGCAAAGGCTGAATGGAGATCAGGCCCTGCGGTATGTGAAGCTGCGGCGGCCCGGGGACGGATCGATCCGCGTGCGGGCGCTGCTGACGGCGGTGCTGCGGCAGACCGCGGAGGGCGGTTCCTTGAAGCAGATGGTCAGCCTGGCCGATCTTTTGCTGCCCTGCGTGGATACCAATTTGACCACAGACGATATCGTGGATTTGATCTTCGCCCTGTTTGGACAAAGCCGGCCTGTTTCCTTTGACGCCATGGGCTTCAGCGCGAAGGACGGCGTTCTGAACGCCGAGCTGGCGGCCCAGAGCCGGGAATTTCTGTATGGAGGGGAATGACGATGCTGTATACGCTTTCGCTGAATCCCTGTTTGGATAAAACGGCGTCCATCGCCCGCTTCGATCCCGACGCGCCCAACCGGGTGCGGGTGGAACGGCTGGACGTGGGCGGCAAGGGCGTGAACGTGGCCCGGGCGGCCAACGCCTTGGGCGGCGACGTGAAGCTGCTGGGCTTTGATTACCGGGGCCAGCCGGTAGCCACCGCCATGGCGAAGGAAAAAGTGCCCTGCACTCTGATCCCCCTGTCCGGGGAACTGCGCGTGAATATGAAACTGCGGGAAGAGGACACGGGCCGCACCCTGGAAATCAGCGAACGGGGCCTGGAAACCAGCCGGGAGGACATTCGCCGCATCATCGCCCGCCTGCTGGACTGCGTGCAGCCGGGGGACTGGGTGGCCCTGGCGGGCAGCCTGCCGCCGGGCGCTGTGCCGGAAACCTACGCCAAAATCCTGCATGCCCTGAAGGAAAAGGGTTGCCGCACGGCGGTGGACTGCGACGGCCCGGCCCTGATCGCCGCGCTGGAAGAAAAGCCCTCCCTCATCAAGCCCAACGCCCAGGAATTTACCGCTTTGACCGGCGTGGACGCGGGGGACACCGCCGCCGCTGCCGCCGCCTGCCGGGAACTGCTCAATCAGGGCGTGGAATGGGTGTGCCTGTCCCGGGGCGCAAAAGGCGCGCTGCTGGCGCATGGGGAAGAAGCCTGGACCTGTCCCGCCGCACCCGTACCGGTGAAGGGTACCGCCGGGGCGGGGGATACCATGCTGGCGGCCCTGGCCCTGGCCATCGAGCGCGGATTGACAGTGGGGGAAACCCTGCGCTATGCCTCCGCCGCGGCGGGCGCGTCCGTCATGCGCCCCGGCACCCTGCTGTGCCGCCGGGAGGACGTGGAAAGGCTGCTGGAAAACATAAAGGCGGAGAGGCTTGAGGTCTGAGTTGAGAGTTGAGAGTTGAGAG
>CACWWM010000138.1 GCA_902764565.1 uncultured Eubacteriales bacterium | reverse complement strand
CGGCGTGCGCGCCGCTCCAAAC
This sequence comes from uncultured Eubacteriales bacterium, assembly GCA_902764565.1. GTDB lineage: Bacteria > Bacillota > Clostridia > Christensenellales > Aristaeellaceae > RUG563. Next base: position 6,165 of record CACWWM010000138.1, on the reverse strand, counting down.
AAGCGCGGGGTGGCATGCACTACAGCCGGTGCAATCGGCGCACAGCCCACGCCCAACAGTACCGGCGCGGTCAATGCGCGCCACAGGCCGGCCATCGGCACCACCATCAGTACAACCGCACCGAGCAGCACGGCGATGCCGCCGACGACCATCCACACATCGCGCACCTTGAGGGCCACAACGCCCGCCACCACGGAGCCGGCGACCAACCCCACAAAGAACAGGTTGGCGTAGACGCCCGCCGTATGGATGGACATACCACCGGCGTGCACCATGTAACTGCTGGCCCACAGCATCGTCGTCTGTTCCACCGAGGTGGTGGCGAACATCAAGACGATCACAGCCACCGCCGCAGGCATGGCCATAAGCGTACGCACCACATGCGGCCGGCGCATGTCGTGCCGCCAATCCCCCTGCGCGTACGGCGTCTCACCTAGCTGGGCCATCTGGGCGGCGGTCAGATGGTCACGCCATCGACGTGTGCCTGCCGCAAGCACCACGGCGAGCGCAAGCTGCACAAGGCCGATCGTGCGGTACGCCCAGCGCATGGCGGCGCTGACCAACAATTTAAAGCAGGCGCTGAAAAACGAGAAGGAGCAGATTCATTCCCTCACCATCGGCATCACCCATACCGCCGAAAGCAGCGCCATCATCGAGGCCCTGGCGGCCTACACCAACAATCTGGACCGGCTGAACCTGAAAATCCTGACCAACACCACCGACAATCTGTATACCATGCTCCGCACCTATGAGCTGGATTTCGCCTTCGTGGAAGGAAAAATCGCCGACCCCGCCTTCCGTTACCTGATGCTGGATACGGATTGCCTGGTGCTGGCCGTGCCGCCCACTCACCGGCTGGCAAAGCAGAGCATGATCAGCATCCATCAATTGAAGGAAGAAAAGCTGATCCTGCGCCTGCCCAATTCCAACACCCGCAACCTGTTCACGGCGTCCCTGGAAACCCAGGGCCTGAGCATCGACGATTTCAACGTGACCATGGAAATCGACAGCATCGCCAGCATCAAGGATTTGATCCGGCGGGGTTTCGGCGTTTCCATTCTGGCCAGGAGCGCCTGCATGGACGAGATCAAAAAGGAAAAGCTGGTGGCGCTGTCGGTGGAAAATCTGAGCATGATGCGGGAAATCAACATCGTGTATTTGAAGGACTATGAACACCTGGATTTTCTCAACGGCATCGTGAAACGGTACAACGAGATGCAGAGAAAGTAAAAAAGGCTGCGCCGGAACGGCCCGGCACAGCTCCAAAGACCAAAGCGGTATTTTACTTGGACGGTTTTTCCGTTTGGATGGAAAGATGGGAAATGGGGGAAACGGTTCGCAGAAAACTGGAAAAGTTCAGCGCGGCGGGGTCGGGCAGTTCGTCCAGGCTGGTCAGGCGGTATTCCGCCACTTCCAGCCCGTCGGCCCGCAGGGCGCCCACGGCGGCCAGGTAGCCGTCGCCGGTGGCGGCGCCGTCCTGCACCGTCGTGTCCAGGGCCGCGTCGGCAAAGATCAGTTCACCGCTCCGCACGCAGAAGCGGAACAGCTCGGAGCCCGTGGGCTGGCCGTTCAGGGAATCGGTCAGGGTCACCGTGCCGCCGGACAGATCCTCCGCCACGTCGTAATCCCGCGTCCGCTCGAACAGGCCGCCGCCGGATACGGCGTAGTCCCCGTTGAGCTGGCTGTCCAGGGGCGTTTCGTCGGCGGGGTTGGGGGTGGGGCCGTCCTCCGGAACATATTGATCCATGGCTTCCCAGGCCGTGGCTTCATAGGCATACGCGCCGGAATCCCGCCGGGTGAAGCGCCAGCGGCCCTCCTTCGCCTGGATTCCCTCCGCCTCCGCGTCCAGCGCCATCTGGTTCAGCAGATCGCCGGGAATGGTGTAGGCTAAGCTTTCGCCGCTTTTCTCCGCCGCCTGGGAAAGCGCGTCCGTGTAAGGCTCCAGAAGCTTTCGCACCGCGTCCCCCAATTCGCCCTGGGCCCGGGCCATTGCGGAAGCGGCCTGCTCCTGCCCGTTTTCCGGCCCGGCGGTGGGAGCTGCTTCGTTCGTCTGCTCCCCGCAGCCGGAAAGCGCCAGGGCGGCGGCCAGCAGCAGAATCAGCAAACCTTTCCTTTTTCCCATAACGAATGACCTCCGTGTCTCAATGCCTGTATTATACTATATCCGGCCGCCCGCTTCAAGCAGATACGTTCGACAGGAGCCCCGCGTTTTCGCGCTATGCCATAAAATAATAAAGAAATTCGGGAAATAATCTGCTTTTAGCGCGTATCCGAAAAAAGATCAAAAAAACTACTTGCGTTTTATGTTTCTTTGTGGTAGAATAACCGATGCTGATTATCAGCACAGTACTCATTAGGAGGTGAAGGAAGTTGCCGAACATTAAGTCCGCCATGAAGCGCGTGAAGGTGAGCAAGAAAAAGAACCTGCGGAATCGTATGGTGAAATCCGGGGTGAAGACCGCCGTTAAGAAGTATCAGGCCGCCTTGGTCGAGGGTGCCGCCCCCGCCGGCGCGCAGCTGAGCGCCACCACCTCCGCTATCGATAAAGCGGTTTCCAAGGGCGTTATGCACAAGAACACCGCGAACCGCAAAAAGGCCCGTCTGGCCAAGGCGCTTGCCAAAGCCAAGGCCAACGCTTAATTGCCTGCCGCACGTAACCCGCTTCTTTGGCGGGTTTTTTGTTTACGAAAGGAAAAGAGATGAACCGCATCATCGCCTTCGACGTGGAAACGCCCAACAGCTACAACGACCGCATGAGTTCCATCGGCATCGCGGTGATTCAGGACGGCGCAATTTACCGCACCTGGAGCACCTACGTCAATCCGGAAACCCATTTCGATGCCTTCAACATCCAGCTGACCGGCATTTCCCCCGAAATGGTAAAAGACGCGCCCACTTTTCCCCAGTTGTGGGACAGGATCGGGCGGTTCATGCAAAGCGGCCTGCTGCTGGCCCATAACGCCGCGTTCGATATGCGGGTGCTGGCCTGCTGCCTGAAGGATTACGGCATTCCCGCCCCCGCGTGCCTGCCCTACGCCTGCACGGTGCAGATGGGGCGGCGGTGCTACCCCCATCTCCCCAATCACAAGCTGAATACCCTGTGCGACGCCCTGGGCATCTCCCTGGATCATCACCGGGCGGACAGCGACAGCCGCGCCTGTGCGGAGCTGCTGCTCAATTATCTGGATCACGGCCTGAACCTGAACGATTTCCGCCGGACGTTCGACATGCGGGCCATGTGCACCGTGAAAACATTCCGATAAAAAACGGGGCTTTTCCAAGGCAAAAAATGCTTTGGGAAAGCCTTGAATTGTATGGGAGCGCGCTGAATTTCCATGAAGCGCTTTCCAAAGCGCGGTTTTCATTGTATAATGCTTTTGCAGCGGCGAAAGACCGCCCGCGGGAAAAAACGATGCGTTGATTTTTTGATAAGGAGGCTTTTATCATGTACATTACCCCCACGCTTTTGCAGAAATACGCCGAGCTGATCGTCCGCACGGGGGCCAACGTGCAGCCGGGCCAGGTGGTGCAGCTGTCCGTTTCCGTGGAGCAGCACGAATTTGCCGCCCGGATGATCGAGGAATGTTATAAGGCCGGGGCGAAAAAGGTGAACGTGGATTGGCTGTACGACGCCCAAAGCAGGCTGAATTTTCAGTATGCCGATCAGGACGTGCTTTCCCAAGTGCTGCCCTGGGAGGAAGCCAAGATGAAGCAGATGGTGGAGGATCTGCCCTGCCGCATCTTCATTGCCTCCGATGACCCGGACGCCATGAACGGCATCGACCCCCAGAAGCTGTCCGCCGTGGCCCAGGGCCGTTCCAGGGTGCTGAAGCCCTACCGGAACGCCATCGACGGGAAACACCAGTGGGTCATTGCGGCGTACCCCTCCGTGAAATGGGCCAGGAAGTGCTTCCCCGCGCTTTCCGACGATCAGGCCGTGGACAAGCTGTGGGAAGCCATTCTGCGCACGGTGCGCGTGCGGGAAGATAACGACCCCGTGGCGGCCTGGAAAGCCCATACGGATTTCATCGAAGAAAAAGCCGCCTGGATGAACGCCCAGGGCTTTTCCTCCCTGCGCTACAAGAGCGCAAACGGCACGGACTTCACCGTGGAGCTGATTCCCGGCGCGAAATGGGAGGGCGCGGGGGCGTTCAACACCGTCAACGGCGCGTTCTACATTCCCAATATGCCCACGGAAGAAATTTTTACCTCTCCCATGGCCGGGAAGTGCGAAGGTACCCTGGTGGCCGTGAAGCCCCTTTCCTGGAACAGCCAGCTGATCGAAAACTTTTCCATCACCTTCAAGGATGGCCGGGCCGTTTCCTGCCGCGCCGAAAAGGGCCAGGAGCTGCTGGAAAAAATGATCCGCATGGATGAAAACGCCGCCATGCTGGGCGAGCTGGCCCTGGTGCCCAAGGAAAGCCCGGTGAACCAGTGCGGCTTCCTGTTCTATGAAACGCTGTTCGACGAAAACGCCTGCTGCCACGTTGCCCTCGGCATGGGCTTCAAGGAAGTGCTTCCCGGCGGCGACGATATGACCGTGGCCCAGGCCCAGGAGAAGGGCGTCAACGATTCCATCATCCACGTGGATTTCATGGTGGGCGCGGACGACCTGTCCATCGACGGCGTGCGCCCGGACGGCACCACGGAACCCATCTTCCGGAACGGTACCTGGGCTTAACCGCCTGAACCGAAAACAAAAAAATAAGAAATGCCCGGCGGGGGAACAGCATCCTTCGCCGGGCAAATTGTTTATCAGGATTCGGGTGATAGTCAATCTTCAAAAAAGCATGAAGCCATCCCTGAAATCTTCAAATCCTTATTGCAGTTTACAAAAACCCGCCACCCGATGTCTGTCTGTGTGGAGAGAAACGTAGCTTTCCTCAACGCGCGGCATCCAATGAACGCTTCATAATCTATCTCAGTCAGGGAAGCTGGGAAGATGATTTCGCGCAAAGCTATACAGTTGCAGAACGCGCCGGGGCCAATGCGCTTTATGCCTTCTTCGAGGATGATTTGGCGAAGATTGGTACAATCCAAAAAAGAATGGAATGAAATGCTGCGGACACCGCCGGGAATATGGATCGTTTCCAAACCTGTGCAATGGCGGAAGGCAAACGGCTGAATCGATTTTAACGAATGATTCAATTGTACCGTCTCCAATGAGCGACATTCTGAAAATGCCTGTTCCCCTATCATCCTTACCGAATCGGGAAGAACGGCTTCCCGGATGAATTGATTCCCATAAAACGCGCCGCAGCCGATTTCCGTCACCCCTTCGGGAATTATGACCTTGGCTGCCCGACCCCGATATTGAAGCAGCACCCCGTTAAGGATCACAAAGCGGTTTTTTTCATTCGTCACCTTTTCCACAAAGTTTCCGGTTTTATTCTTGGGTACACAGCCAAAATTGGTCGTGAAGCACAGCTTTTTCCCGTTTTCAAATTTCAGATAGATTTCCGGCTGCTGATATCCGGTTTTGTTTTTCTGGATATGATGGCCCCGAAAGTACACATGGGTGATGGTTTTTCCAATCAGTTCTTCAAAATATCTGCTGACATCATCTGTGTTTTTTCTGCCGTCAAGATTTTCTGTTTTTCTGATATACAGATTGGGCCGATCCATCACCACAATGGTCTGCTCGCCGCATTGAAGCCGCAACTGATCCATGATCTGAAAGCGGATACAGGATCTTTTCTTTAGCGGTTTTCTGACGTTTGCGGCAGCAAGGACATGATCCAGCTTTAATCCGACGCAGCGCTCCCAAGGCAATATGTCGTCAAAAGGCTTTTTCTTCCAGGCTCCATCAACGATTTCATAAGCCGCGTAGGAATTATCGGCAAAAGCGTACTTGCCTTCTACGCTGTTGAAGCTTTCTTCGGTCCCGAAGGTTTCGAGCACAGATTTCCATTGTTCATCGGTCATTTTTACGCCATTTTTCAGGATGGCTTTACATGCTTCCGTAAATTGGTAAATGCTTGACCAAATGCCCATTCTCTCCAGGCAATCGTACCCAAACCGTTCAGTATCGAAACCCGCATCCAAAAACAAATGAACAACATCAACTATTCTTGCGCTGTTCTCATGCCATATCAATTCCCAAAGAATATCCAATAACAGGTTTTCTTCATCACCTAAAGATGCGTTTACGTCAACGCCGTTTTT
>CACWWM010000137.1 GCA_902764565.1 uncultured Eubacteriales bacterium | reverse complement strand
CCGTTTTTTTGTGGCTTTCTCGGAAGGGGGTCTGGGGGGAACCTCTCTTTGGCCTCCAAAGAGAGGTTCCCCCCAGAAAACTTTTACTTATTCGATTCCGCCCAATGCAAGGCCCCGTCCACGGCACGATGCCAGCCGGTGAGCAGTTCCTCCCGGCGGGCTTCGTCCATTTGGGGCTTGAAGGAATCGGCCACGTGCCAGCCGGAGGCGGTTTCCTTCAAATCCTTATAGATGCCCACGGCCAGTCCGGCCAGCAGGGCCGCGCCCAGGGCGGTGGTTTCCAGCACGGCGGGGCGCAGTACGGGCACGCCCAAAAGGTCGGCCTGGAACTGCATCAGCAGCTTATTGGCGCTGGCCCCGCCATCCACGCGCAGGGCGGCGCTGGGCTGGCCGCAGTCCTGGGCCATGGCGGAAAACAGGTCGCGGCTCTGGTAGGCGATGCTTTCCAGCGCGGCGCGGACGATGTGCGCCCGGCCCGTGCCACGGGTCATGCCAACCAGGGTGCCCCGGGTGTACATGTTCCAGTAGGGCGCGCCCAGGCCCGTGAAGGCGGGCACCAGATACACCCCGCCGGTATCGGAAACGGAGGCGGCCACAGGCTCGCTTTCGGCGGCGGAGGAAATCAGGTGCATTTCGTCCCGCAGCCATTGGATGGTGGCACCGGCCATGAACACGCTGCCCTCAAAGGCGAAGGTGGGCACGCCGTTCAGCCGCCAGGCCATGGTGGTGAGCAGGCCGCATTGGGACAGGCGGAATTCGTGGCCCGCGTTCATGAGCATGAAGCAGCCGGTGCCGTAGGTGTTCTTTACGTCGCCTTCCGTAAAGCATGCCTGGCCGAAGAGGGCGGCGTGCTGGTCGCCCACCAGCGCGGCAACGGGGATGCGCGCGCCCAGCAGGTCTTCCCGCAGCATGCCCACCACATGGGCGGTATCTACGACCTCCGGCAGGATCTCCCGGGGGATGTCTAAAATGGACAAAAGCTCCTCGTCCCACTGCTGGGTGTGCAGATTGAACAGCATGGTGCGCCCGGCGTTGGTGGCGTCGGTCACGTGGGGATGTCCCTCCACCAGATGCCAGGCCAGGAAGGAATCCACGGTGCCGAAGCAGATTTCGCCTTTTTTCGCACGTTCCCGCAGGTTCAGTTCGTCCAGCAGCCATTTGATTTTGCTGCCCGCAAAATATGCGTCGGGCACCAGGCCGGTTTTTTGCCGGATCACGTCGCCGTAGCCGTCCGCCATAAGCTTTTCAATGATGGGTGCAGTGCGGCGGCACTGCCACACGATGGCGTTGTACAGGCAGGCCCCGGTTTCCCTTTCCCACAAAAAGGTGGTTTCCCGCTGGTTGGTAATGCCGATGGCGGCGATTTCGTTGGGGTCGATTTCCGCCTTGCGCACGGCGGTGCGGAGCGCTTCGATCTGGGTGGTGGACAGGATATCGGCGGGATCGTGCTCCACCCAGCCGGGATGGGGATAATGCTGGGGGAATTCCTGGGCGGCGGAGGTGACCATATGGCCTTCCAGAGTGAATACCACAGCGCGGGAGCTGGTGGTTCCCTGATCCAGCGCCACTAAATATCGCTTGTTCATCATAGGGAAAAGCCTCCTTCGGTTATTTCATGGCGGCCTTGCTCATACCGGTCATGATGTATTTTTGCAGGATCAGGAACAGGAACACGATGGGGATGATGGCCATAACGGCCCCGGCCATGATTTCGTTGTAATTGCTCACGAACTGCCCGGCGTAGGTTTCCTTTAAGCGCTGCACGCCCACGGCGATGGTGCGGCTGGCTTCGGACTGGGTGACCATCTTGGGCCAGAAATAGCTGTTCCAGCCGTTGATGAAGCTGATGATGCTGATGGTAATGAGGGTAGGCTTGCACATGGGGCACAGCACGTTCACAATGGTGCCGAACCGGCCCAGGCCGTCGATGCGGCCCGCTTCGATGTAGCTGTTATCCACCGCCATGAAGTTCTGGCGCAGCATGAAGATGAAATAGGCGCTGACTAAGTTGGGCAGCACCACGCCCGTCCAGGTGTCGATGGCGTTGAGCCTTGCGATGATCACGTAGATGGGCACGAAGGTGACCTGGATGGGCACCATCAGCGCGCCCAGCACGAACATGAACAATATGTTTTTGCCTTTGAAATTGCCCTTGGAAAAGCCGTAGGCCGCCATAACGCCGATGGTCAGCTCGCCCAGCATCATGATGACGGTCGTTACCAGCGTGTTTATCAGATACCGGGCGAAGGGGGCTTTGTTCAGCACGTTGGGGTAATTCTCCCACACGAATTTATCGGGCCAGAGCGTGGGCACCGCCCGCATCAGCTCGTCCGAGGTTTTCAGGGAAGAAATCACCATCCAGTAGATGGGGAACAGGGAAATGAGCACGATCAGGATGGCGGCGGCGTACTGGGCCGTGACCCGGTACACGCCGTGGGCGATCTGCAAATGCTCGTCCGCTTTCACGATGGGGGAAACGAAGCGCATATACAGGCCGCAGACCAGCACGAAGCCGAGGAAAATCAGCGCGATGGTGCCGAAGGCCTGATAGTTTTTGGCGATCAGGTTCAGATCCTGGAGGAAGTTATATTCGATAAAGCCCGGCAGCTGCCGCGCTTCTTCCAGGGTGGAGGCCGTGCCGCCGGCCAGGGCGGCATGCTTGCTCAACGCGGCGTTATAGGAGATCAGTCCAAAGCCCCAGCAGGCAAGCAGGATCGCCGCGATGATAACGAGCAGCACCAGCAGATCGAAAAATCCGCTTTGCCGCATGCGCCGCCAGGGGCCGTAGGGGCTGGGCTTTTGCTTCATCTGCCGCACGCCGTCCTGCCACATAAAGGGAATGGGGCCAAGGATCAAAAGCCCTGCGGGGATCAGCAGATAATACTTGAAGCTGCCCGCCGTTTTCAGGGGGATCAGAATGAGGGTAAAGAACAGGAGCGCGAAGCCGATGATCACGCACACCGTTCCGATTTGCTTTTTCCGGTTCAGTTTTTTGAGCATGGGGTTCCGCCTCCTTTCTTAAGCGTCGTAGTTCACGTTCCGGTTGGAGAAGCGCATGGTGGCCGCGGTGCACACCAGCAGGATCACGAAGAATACCAGGGACACCGCCGCGCCGCGGGCGGTATGGAAATCCTTGAAGGTCAGGTTGTAAATCCACTGCACCATCACGTTGGTGGCCGTGCCGGGGCCACCGCCGGTCATCACGTCCACGGACTGGAACACCTTCATGGAAGCGATGAACGTGGTTACGAACAGGAACAGGGTGGTGGGGGCCAGCAGGGGAATGGTGATATAGCGGAAGCGCTGCACGCCGTCCGCGCCGTCGATGGCCGCCGCCTCGTAATAATCCTGGCTGATGCCCTTCATGGCGGACAGGTAAATCATCATGGCGTAGCCCACCACGCGCCAGGCGGTAAGGGTCAGCACGCCGGCCAGCGCCGTGTTGGCGTCGATCAGCCAGTGGGGGCCCTGGATGCCGAAAAGGGACAGGGTGTAGTTCATGATGCCTTCCATCTGCCCGATGCCCGTGGCGATGCTGGAATGGAGGATCCACTGGAATACCACGGCGCTGGTGGACACGGCGATGTACTTGGGCATGAACACGATGGCGCGCATGGTGTTGAACATGCGGGTCATGCGGTTAAAGAGCAGAGCCAGCAGCATGCCGCCCACCAGGGTGATCACGACCTCCCAGAACATATACACCCCGGTGATTTGCAGGCTTTCCCAGAAATAGCGCGTGCCCGCGCCGTTGAAGATCCATTCAAAATTCAGGAAACCCACAAACTCCTGCTTGCCCGTGGTGAGCACGGACATGTTGGTGAAGGAAATGCGGATCAGGTCGATGACCGGATAATACACGAACATGAGGAACAAAAGCAGGGCCGGTTCCACAAAGAACAGATCCTTCATCCGCTCCCAGCGCTGAATCCGCATCATCACGCCGTTGAAGATCAGCACCAGGCCCAGCAGCAGGATCATGACGGCATAGTTCATGATGGTGCTAACCGGTGCGATGGGAATATCGCCCTTGACCGTCACGTAATAGGTGCCCGCCGCAGGGATTTCCAGGGTGACAGGGTGCAGCGCGCTGTCCGCAGAAAAGGCGGGGGCCATGACGCTGGCCACTTCCTGGCCGGTCAGGCTGTTGCACAGCACCAGCCGCCGTTCGCTGGAGGGCAGGGAGGACATGGCGTACAGCGTCAGCGCGCAGGGAGCTTCCACCGTGGTTTTCAGGCTGCGGTATTTGCTGCTGCCCGCGCCGGGGAACTTGACGGCCTTGGTAAAGGTCAGGCCGTTGTCCAGGGTGACGGGCGTTTCCTCGGCGACGACCGCCGTCTGCCGCTCCTTGGTGGCGGGAAACTGCAAAGAGCCGCCTTTCAGCGCTTTTTTCGTTTCGCCCACGTCGAAGTCTTCCGCGTTGATAAAGTCGTCCTCCGACAGGGAAGCGTAATAGACGTGAACGCCGCTTTCCTCGCCGTCCATGTCAAAGGCCCCGGTGATGCCGGTGCCCGCGCTGAGCGCCACTTCCCGGGCGATGAACACCTGATCCGCCATATCGGCGAACGGCGCGATCTGCCAATCGCCCACCAGATAGCCGAAAAGGCCCACCAGGGCAATCAGTGCGCCAACGACAATCAGCGCCAGGCCCGTCCCGCGCTGGGCGGGCGAAATCAGCTTCCTCTCCCGCAGTCTGTCTTCCTTGATCCTCAAAACGTCTTTCACGGCCCGATCCCTCTTTGACTTTTCAAAGGGGAGAGGAAAAGGCTCCTCTCCCCACATGATTTTTTTGTATGCCGGGTGCTTACTTCACGGCGTCCAGTTCAGCCTGAATTTCCACGGCCAGCTGATCCAGCGTGTCCTTCACGGGAGCGCCGTTGTTGTAGATTTCCGCCAGGGCGGCGCGCCACAGGTTGCCGCAGTTGTTGTAGGCGGGGTTCTGGTTGCGGGGGTTGATCCAGGAAGCCATCTTAATGATGGGATCCATCGCGGGCTTCTTGGCCAGGTATTCCTGATATTCGGGCAGATCCACCACGCTGCCGCGGGTGGGCAGATAACCGGTGTTGTCGCTCCAGTACAGGTTGATTTCGGGGCTGGCCATGAACATCATGAACTGCCAGGCCGCGTTCTTTTCAGCCTGAGAAGCCTTGGCGGGGATGAAGATGGCGGCGCCGCCCACTTCGCTCTTGAAGCTCTCGCCGTCGCTGCCGCCGGGCAGCCACGCCATGCCCACTTCAAACCGGGCCGCTTCGTCTTCCAGGGCGTTCACGCGGTTGACGTAGGTGGTGTACAGGGAAGAAGTGTGGAACACGCTGAACGCGCCGCCCGCGATGAACAGGTCGCGCATGTTGGAGGACGCGCCGGAGCCGTAGGCATAGTAGGCGTAGCCCTTATCGATCCATTCCTTGATCTTGGTGTTCAGCTCGATGCTCTTTTCGCTGTTCACGTCGGTGGTGCCTTCGTCGGTCACGATCTGCACGCCGTTGTTCTTGAACAGCATTTCATGATACCAATAGTCCCAGCCGCCGAACACGGTGCCGTACCGCTTGGTGGTGCCGTCCTCGTTGAACAGGGTGGCCTTTTCCAGGAAGGCTTCCATCTCGTCGATGGTCTTGGGCATTTCGATGCCTTCGGCCTCGGCGGCGGTCTTGTTGTAGTACATGCACTGGGTGGAAATCAGGTAGGGCAGGCAGATCTGCTCGTCGTCATAGCTGGTGGAAGCCAGCAGGCCCTCGCCGAAGTCCTCCACATCGTAGTCGAAAGCGTCGATGTAGGGGTCCAGCACCTCGCACAGCCCGGCCGCGCCGTAGGCGGCGGGATAGGAGGTGTTGCAGCACACCAGAGCGGGCACGGCGCCAGCCGCGTCGGCGGCCCGGAAAGCGGTGTCGATATCAGCGTAAGCGCCCTTGTACACGGGCACCACGGTGATGCCCATGCCGTTTTCGGCGTTGAACTTTTCTACCATGTACGCGATCTGCTCATCGAACTGGCTTTCATGGGCATGCCACCATTCGATGGTGATGGGTTCGGTCACGTCGTATTCGGTGGCCGCCATGGCTGGAATCACGGACAGCGCCATCACGGCGCACAGCAGGAACGCAAAGAACCTCTTCATTTCGGGTATCCTCCTTTTATTGGGTGGCAATCCTTTTTCAACGCACACAGGATTTGCCTTTTCTCTGGACATATGATACCAGATAGCACAGTTTTCGTCAATAGGCGCAGGAAAAATATTCTGGCTTTTGCTGCCCGAAAGCTCAGAAGGTTTTCAGCCGGAAAACCCTGTCCATGGGATGCAGGGAGGGCTTGGCGGGGTTCATATAGGTTTTGGCTGCGGATTCAAAAACCACATAGATTTCTTCCCCAATCGTGCACAGACATTCCGTCATGGGCGGGCTCATGAGCGCCTCTTCCCGGCAGGTGCTGTCCAGAATCCACAGGGGCACTTCTTTGCCGTTCACTTCGGCGGTTCCGTCCGGGTCGTTTTTCAGCACGTCCGCGTAGCGGTACAGCACGGAATCGTTCCGCCTGCCGTAGGACTGGCTCAAATAGATTTTGCCGTTCAGGGTGGTCATGCCCTGAATCCGCTCGGTCATGGAAAGGATATAGTCCGGGGCGGAAAAGTCCTGCCCTTCCCGCATGACGTAGCCGCAGGTCCATGCCCGCTGCAGGCCGTCCGCCGTGCTGACGCGGTGGGAAGCGTCGGTGGGATAATCGCCGCCGTACTGGAATTCGCCCACCCAAAGAATCCCGTCCGCGTAGCTGCAATAGGAGGAATTCACCGGCACGGGGATTTCCTCCTCAAAGGCGCAGGAAGCGCTGGCGGGCAGGCTGTCAAAGGTCTTTAAGGAAATGCGGAACAGCTTGTGGTCGTTGGAAACGTAAATATCCGTTTCCGTGGCGCATACGCCGCCCGCGTGGCCGGTGTATTTGGCGCCGTCCAGCTTATTCAGCTTGACCTGTTTGATCAGTTCTCCCGTTTCCCGGTTCACGCAAAGCAGCGCGCTGTTTTCGTCGCCGCCGCTGTATCCCCCAAACAGCAGGGCGCCGTCCTTGGGCAGGCAGGTGATCCCCTGAGGAACGAAGCCTTCCTTTAGACCGGGAATCAAAACGGACAGTTCTCCCGCTTCGCTGAAACGGGCATAGGCCGCAGCGGAGGCTGCCGCGTCGGTTACGGACGCGCAGGTGTATACCGTTTCCGCGCTGCAGGAACAGGCAAGCAGCGTAAACAGCGCAAGCAGGGCGCACAGGGCTTTTTTCATAACGAATCTCCTTTCGGGCTTTTCAATTCAGCATGTTTTTTCATATTATAGCAGATTCAACCGCCAAGAGGAAGAGAAATTTTATTCGGCTGTTGAAATTTTTGCGTACTTGGTATATAATGCCTTTGTTTACAGGCAATGCACGGGTTTATGCCGTCCAAACGCAGAGAGCGCGCCTTAGGCTGAAAGCGCGCAGGGCAGGCGCGCCAAGCAAGGTGGTACCGCGAAGCATCCCTTCGTCCCTGCAAAGGAACGGGGGCTTATTTTTTGGAGGTGTGAGTTTGATGGCCAAGGAAAAGAAACAGGAATTCGTGCAGCACATTACTCCCCGGGACGAGAACTTCTCCCAGTGGTATACCGACGTGGTGACCCAAACCGATCTGATGGACTATACCCCCGTGCGCGGCTGCATGGCGCTCAAGCCCTACGGCAACCGCATTTGGGAGCTGATTCACGAGCAGCTGGACGCCATGTTCAAGGAAACGGGCCACGAAAACGTGTCCATGCCCATGCTGATCCCCGAATCCCTGCTTTTGAAGGAAGCCGACCACGTGGAGGGCTTTGCTCCCGAAGTGGCCTGGGTGACCCAGGGCGGCACCGAAAAGCTCCAGGAACGGCTGGCTGTGCGCCCCACCAGCGAAACCATTTTCTGCACCATGTTCTCCAAATGGGTGCAGAGCTACCGCGACCTGCCCCTCAAGTACAACCAGTGGTGCAGCGTGATGCGCTGGGAAAAGACCACCCGGCCTTTCCTGCGCACGGCGGAATTCTGGTGGCAGGAAGGCCACACCGTCCACGCCACCGCCGAGGAAGCGGAAGAAGAAACCCAGATGATGCTGAACGTGTACAAGACGTTCTGCGAAAAGAATCTGTCCATCCCCGTGTTCGCGGGCCAGAAATCCGATAAGGAAAAGTTCGCGGGCGCCCGGGCTACCTATTCCGTGGAAGCCATGATGCAGGATGGCAAAGCCCTGCAGGCGGGCACCAGCCATAATTTCGGCACCAACTTTGCCGTGCCCTTCAACATCCAGTACCTGAGCAAGGACAGCAAGCTGGAATACTGCCACGAAACCAGCTGGGGCGTATCCACCCGCCTGATCGGCGCCATCATCATGACCCACGGCGACGAACGGGGACTGAAGCTGCCCCCCATGATCGCGCCCTTCCAGGCGGTGATCCTGCCCATCGCGGCCCATAAGGGCGGCGTGATGGAAAAGTGCGAGGAAGCCTATAACGCCCTGAAAGCCGCCGGCATCCGCGTGAAGCTGGACGACCGGGACAACGTATCTCCCGGCTGGAAGTTCAACGAATGGGAGCTCAAGGGCGTGCCCGTCCGCGTGGAAATCGGCCCCAAGGATATTGAAAACGGCGTGGCCACCGTCATGCGCCGCGACACCTTTGAAAAGAGCACCGTCAGCCTGGACAATCTGGCGGAGGAACTGAAAAAACTGCTGGACGATATTCAGCAGAACATGTTCAGGATCGCCGACGAATTCCGGCTCTCCCACACCAAGGACGTACACACCTACGAGGAGCTGAAAGCCCAGGTGGAGGGCGGCTATGCCCGGGCCATGTGGTGCGGCGACCGGGCCTGCGAGGACAAGATCAAGGAAGAAACCAACGCCACTTCCCGCAACATGCCCTTCGACCAGACGCCCATCGGCGATACCTGCGTCTGCTGCGGCCGCAAAGCCAATAAGGTGATGTATTTCGCCAAAGCCTATTGATTAAGAAAAATACTTGGGGGCTTCTTCAGCCCCCTTTCCGCAGCCTCAATCATCGCAAGTCCGCTTCATGCGGACATTGCTCGTTTCGGTTGATCTCAGCACGGACAGAACATCCGCCACAGGCGGCTGTCCGTGCTTCGTCCCTGGACCCACAACTGGCGAAATAACGTTGTTGGAATAGACCAACAACCTCCGCCTGCCGCGCTGGGGTTACGGAAAGTTTGTGGGCTTCTGGCCCAAGAAAGCCTGGGAAAATCCGAGGGGGAAAGTAAACTTTCCCCTGCGGATTATTCCCTGGCTTTCCCCGGATGCAAAGCATCCGGGTTGGCGGCTTCGCCGCCGGGCCAGAAGCACAACGGCACCAAGTTCATCTTCCGCGTTCCTTTCTGCTACAGTGGGAACCAATTCGATTCCCTCTGTCAAGCAGTATCCACTAAATGGGTCCAGGGGGCGAAGTCCCCTGGTGCGGGGGTACGGGGGCCGCACAGGCCCCTGCTTCGTTTCCCTTAGTGAATTAAAGTGCCCTATAAATCATCCCGCATCCCCAAATTCTTATCCTTTTCTAATGATTCTGATAAATTTGACGAACTTTCTAAAAAACTCAGGTCTATACTTAATGGTAATTTTACAATCGAGTGGAAAGGGGAAGTTCTTGGTTATTGGTTTGATATGCAAGGCCTTGAAGA
>CACWWM010000136.1 GCA_902764565.1 uncultured Eubacteriales bacterium | reverse complement strand
ATAACAAGTTCTTCTTTGCGGCTTTCTTGGAAGGGGGTCTGGGGGGAACCATTCTTTGGCCCCCAAAGAATGGTTCCCCCCACATAACTCACAAAAAAGGAGGTTTTGCCCATGGAAACCGTTCGCCTGACCATGGCCCAGGCGCTGGTGCAGTTCCTGGATCAGCAGTATATCGAATTGGACGGTCAGGAGCACAAGTTCGTCAGCAACATGTTCGGCGTGTTTGGCCACGGCTGCGTGGTGGGCGTGGGCCAGGCGCTGAGCCAGGGCGGGCACAATATCCGCTTTTTGCAGGGGAAAAACGAACAGAACATGGCCTTGGCGGCCATGGCGTTTGCCAAGCAGAAGAACCGGCTGGAAATCATCCCCTGCGTTTCTTCCATCGGCCCCGGAGCCATGAACATGGTCACGGCGGCGGGCTGCGCCACGGCGAACCGTATTCCGCTGCTGCTGCTGCCCGGCGATACGTTCGCCTGCCGCCAGCCCGATCCGGTGCTGCAGCAGGCGGAGTTCTTTACCTCCTTCGGCCAGACGGTGACGGACGCTTTCCGGGGCGTGTGCCATTACTTTGACCGGATCGAGCGCCCCGAGCAATTGATGACCGCCGCCGTGCACGCCCTGCGGGTGCTGACCGATCCCGCCGATACGGGCGCGGTGTGTCTCGCCATGCCCCAGGACGTGGAGGGCGAGGCGTATGATTACCCCGTAAGCTTCCTGCGCAAGCGGGTGTGGCACCTGGATCGCCGCGCGCCTTCCAAGGGCCAGACGGAACGGGCCGCCGAAATCATCCGGAATGCCGAAAAGCCCATCGTGATCTGCGGCGGCGGCGTGCGGTATTCCTTCGCGGGGGACGCGCTGCAAGCGTTCTGCGAAACCACCGGCATTCCCTTCGCCGAAACCCAGGCGGGAAAGAGCGTGCTGCCCTGGACGCATCCCCTGAATTTGGGCGGCATCGGGGTGACGGGCGGCCAGGCGGCCAACGTGATCGGGAAGGACGCGGACGTGATCATCGCCGTGGGCACAAGGCTCACCGACTTTACCACCTGCTCCAAATGGCTGTTTAAGGAAAACGCCAAGGTGGTGTCCATTAACATCTGCCCCTTCGACGCGGTGAAAATGGACGCCGAGCCCATTATCTGCGACGCACGGGAGGGATTGACCGCCCTGACCGCCGCGCTGAAGGATTACCGTTATCAGCACGGGGACAAAGTGAAAGCCGCCCGGGACGCATGGAACGCCATTGTGGACGGCTGGTATGGCAAGAACGATCAGCCCGGCCTGTCGCAGACCCGTGCCCTTGGCATCATCAACGAATTCATGCAGAAATCCGATATCGCCGTTGGCAGCGCGGGCAGCCTGCCGGGCGATATGCAGCGCCTGTTCCGGCCCGGCGAGCGGGACACCTACCACATGGAATACGGCTTTTCCAACATGGGCTATGAAACCAACGGGGCCCTGGGCGTGAAGCTGGCCTGCCCGGACAGGGAGGTTTACACCTTCTTCGGGGACGGCACGTATTTGATGGCCCATTCCGAACTGGTCACATGCCTGCAGGAGCATCTGCGGGTGCATTTCTGCCTGTTCGATAACTCCGGATGGGGCTGCATCGAGAATTTGCAGAACAGCCAGGGCAACGACACCTTCGGCACCGTGTTCCGTTTCCGCAACCCGGAAAGCGGCGGGCTGGACGGCCCCGTCATGCCCCTGGATTTTGCCAAAAACGCCGAGGGCTACGGCCTGAAAGCCTATTCCATCCATACGGAGGAAGAACTCAAGGCCGCGCTGCAAGACGCCCTCAAGCAGGATAAACCCGTGCTGTACGATATCAAGGTGCTGCCCGGCTCCATGACCCCCGGCTACGAAAGCTGGTGGCGCGTGGGCGTGGCGGAGGCATCCAACCAGCCAAGGGTGCAGGCGGCGTATGATGATTTGATGGTGCACGTGAAAGAGACCAGGAAATATTAAAGGTTTGAGTTTGGAGTGTGAAGTGTGAAGTGTGGAGTTTATTTTGATTTTTGCTTTTCTTCCTCTCATCCAACGGGTGAAAAGCATTCTCAAAATAATAACTCCACACTCCACTCTCCACACTTCACACTAACCGAACTTTTCCAATGAAACACGGAAAGGATGAATGAATATGCTTGACCCCAACAAAGTAAAGCTCGCTATCGCGCCCATCGGCTGGACCAACGACGATATGCCCGACCTGGGCGGGGAAAACACCTTTGAGCAGTGCGTGAGCGAAATGGCGCTGGCGGGCTTCAAGGGCAGCGAAATCGGCAACAAGTACCCGAAGGACGTAGCTGTGTTAAAGCACAAGCTGGACGTGCGGGGGCTGCAAATCTGCAATGCATGGTTTTCCACCCTGTTTACCTCCGAGCCTTACGAAGTGACGATTAAAAACTTCATCGCCCACCGGGATCGGCTGCACGCGCTGGGCGCGAAGGTGATCGGCGCGTCCGAGCAGGGCGATTCCATCCAGGGCAAGGACGTGAACATCTTTGGCAATCAGAAAGCCGTGTGGACGGACGCGCAATGGAAGCTGATCGCCAATGGCTACAACGAGCTGGGCGCCCTGGCCCAGGAAAAGGGCATGACGCTCACCTGCCACCATCACATGGGCACCGGCGTGCAGACGGCGGAAGAAATCGACCGGTTCATGGCGGAAGTGGACCCGGACAAGGTGTTCCTGCTCTTTGACAGCGGCCATTTGACCTTCGCGGGCATCGATCCCCTGCCGATTCTCAAAAAGTACATTTCCCGCATCCGTCACATCCACTTGAAGGACGTGCGCCTGCCCATCCGCGATCAGGCCCGGAAGGAAGGCTGGAGCTTCCTCACCGCCGTGCGCAACGGCGTGTTTACCGTGCCCGGGGACGGGGACGTGGACTTTGCTCCCATCTTCCAGGTGATCGAGGAAAGCGGCTACGAAGGCTGGGTGGTGGTGGAAGCGGAACAGGACCCCGCCAAAGCCAACCCCTTTGAGTACGCCCAGATGGCCCGGAAGTACATCCGGGAAAAGACCGGCCTGTAAAGGAGGCTTCCCGTGAAAAAAATCCTGTGTTTGTTTTTTTCGGCGCTGATGATTCTTTCCGCGGCGGCATCCCTGGCGGAAAGCGGCGCGCTTCCTTCCCTCCGGGAAATCTACGCGGAGAAATTCGATATCGGCACCGCCGTGCCCCGGATGATCGCGGCCAACAAAAGCCGTATGGATTTCTGTGCCACCCAGTTCGTGATTTTTACCCCCGAAAACGAGCTGAAGCCCGACGCCGTGCTGGACGTGACGGCAAGCAGAGCACTGGCCCAGGAGGACGATACCGCCGTGGCCGTGCGTTTCGACGCCGCCAAGCCTCTGCTGGATTACGCCAAGGAAAACGGCCTGAAAGTACACGGCCATGTGCTGGTGTGGCATTCCCAGACCCCGGACGCCTTTTTCCACGAAGGGTACGCCGTCAGCAAGCCCTTTGTTTCCCGGGAAGTGATGCTGGCCCGGCTGGAAAACTACATCAAGGCCGTCATGGAATACATGGACGCCAACTATCCCGGCGTGATCGTTTCCTGGGACGTGCTGAACGAAGCGGTGAACGACGGTTCTTCCAATCTGCGGGGCTCCAACTGGCTGAAAATCATCGGCCAGGATTACCCGGCCCGGGCCTTTGAATACGCCCGGAAATACGCGCCGGAAGGCACGCTGCTGTTCTACAACGATTACAACACGGCCCAGGAGCCCAAACAGACGGGCATCGTAAACCTGCTGAAAACGCTGATCGCCGAAGGGAACATCGACGGCTACGGCTTTCAGATGCACCACGACGCGGATTATCCCTCCAACGCGCAGATCGAAAACGCGGTCAAGCGCATTTCCGCCTTGGGCTTAAAGCTACGGGTGAGCGAGCTGGACGTGGGCATCCCCAACAATTCCGAAGCCTCCCTGCAAAAGCAGGCCAAAAAATATGCCGACATCATGCGGATATTGGACAAATACGCCGATCAGTTCATCGCGGTGCAGGTGTGGGGCATTTCGGACAACGTAAGCTGGCGTTCGGCCAAATATCCCCTGCTGTTTGATAAAGCCATGAACCCCAAGCCCGCTTTCTGGGCAGTTGCAGATCCAAACGGGCCGGGCATTTTGCCCGGCCTGATTGTTTCATCGCTGTATCCAGGATTGACGGAACAGGACGAAAAGCGTATAATAATGCATGGTCATTCCAATTCATTAAATCAACCTGGAGGAGATATGCCATGTTCGGACACCGAGCGGACGGAAAGCTGCTGAAAAAAATCGATCCCATTATCGCGCTGACGCCCTATCTGATGCCCATGCGGTGCGACGCGCAGGTGTTTTTGAATCTTAAGCTGGACTACGAAAAAATCGCCCGTTACATCGTGGAGCAGGGCCAGCAGGGCAATAAATTCACGTTTATGGAAATCATCATCGCCGCCTTTGTGCGCGTGGTTTCCGAATTGCCGGACGTGAACCGTTTCGTGGCCAACAAGCGGCTGTATGCCCGCACCCAGCTGACGGTTTCCTTCGCCCTGCTGAAAGAAACCGCCAACGTGGACGATGTGGAAGAAAACACGGTGAAATGCTACTTCGACCCCAAGGATACCATTTTCGACGTGGCCGAACGGGTCAGCGCGGCCATCGAGCAGAACCGCCGGGAAGAAGCGGACAATTCCACCATGAAGGTGGCAAAACTGCTGCTCAATCCCTTTTTAGCCAACACCGTGGTTTTCGCCGCCCGTTTTCTGGATCGCTACGGCATCATCCCCAAGTATATTATGGACGCTTCGCCCTTCCACACCAGCATGTTCTTTACCCAGATGGCTTCCATCGGCATGCCCGCCGTGAACCATCACATCTACAATTTCGGCACCACCTCCCTTTTCGTTTCCATGGGTTCGGTGATCCGGGAAAACACCGTGGGGCCCGACGGCAAAGCGACGCGCAAGCGGTATCTGCCCATTGGCATCACGGCGGACGAACGCATCTGCGCCGGGGCCGTGTACGCCAAATTGGTCAACCGCATCATGTACTATATCAACAATATCGAGCTGCTGGAAACGCCGCCGGAAACGGTGAAATTTGAGGAAAACAACGAATACGCCCTGCCCAAGCCCAAGAAGAAGCGTTTCAAGCGCAGGGAGGAGCAGGAGAGCATCGCCGGATAAGATCACAAAAAAACGCGCCGAGCAAGCGCGTTTTTTATTTGGCCGGATTCACCATACGCTCCACCGGAGCGCGAACATGACCGTGTACGCCGCCGTGACGGGAAGCGCGATCACATACAAAATCCATTTCCGCCTGACGGGCAGCGTTTCCGCCGCGATGGCCAGGGGGAAGAATACCGCCATATACCGGGGGCCGCTGAGCAGCCAGCTTGCGCCGTAGCTGACGGCGAAGTAAAACGGGAACCACGCCGAATAGCCGGGCCGCAGCTTTTTGCCCGAAGCCAGCATAAGCAGCAGGGAGGAAAAGCCCACCGCCAAATTGGGCAGCCACAGGCCCCAAAAAGACTGATCCCCGTTCAGCAAAGCTCCGGCGGCATAATCGGCTTGGGTGGAGGCGGTGATGAAAAACCAGCTCAAATGCTGATACCAGTTGGAATTCTGGTACTGGATGAACATGAAGGGATTGCCGGTGTAAATGAAATTGATGTACAGATACAGCACCAGCCCCATGGGCACCAGCAGCATGCAGCAGGCGTCCCGGATGCTTTGCTTCACAGAGCGCAGCTCCCTGTTTGACCTTCTGAACTGCCGCCACCATTCAAAGGCCAGGGGCACCAGCAGCAGCCCGCCCAGGGAACGGGTGAACGCCGCCAGCATGCCCACGATCCCGGCGGCGAACCACCGCCGCGTCCGGGCCAGATACAGGCAGCCCGCCGCGCACAGCACGAACAGGGATTCCGACATGGGCCAGGCGTAAAAAACCGAGGCTGGGGCAAGGCAGAACAGGATCAGAATGCGCATGGTTTCTTTGTGCCCGTAATCCAGCCGCAGCAGATCGTACAGCACCGGGCCGGAAGCCAAGAACGGCAGCCAGGCAGCCAGGAACCCGCACAAAACCTGGTTGGGAATCACCATCATGAGCAGGCCTGTCAGCAAGGGATAGCCCGGAAAAAATACCAGGTGCAGCCTCTCCCCCGCGCTTGAAAGGTGCGCATACCCTTCCTTGGCGATGGATAAATAGGAATTGGCGTCCAGCCCCACGTAGATGCGGAAGGTGGCCCAGAAATCGGTATCGTAACGGGTGATCAGGCGGACGCCCGAGGCCAGGGCCGTTTGCAGGAGCAGGCACAGGAAAAACAGGCCGAGCGCTTTCAGATGCGCGTATTGGGGATTATCCTCCGTCTTTTGCTTATCCTGCGCCGGATTCCTGATTTCTTTGATCCACCCGGGCAGCAGGCGGATCAGCACCGCCAAAAACAGCAGGGCGCTCAAAGCGGCGCAGACGGTATCGGCGGTTTGCTGCGGCGGATGATGGCTGTGCCAACTGAAAAAGGCCGCGGCCAAACCGCCGGCGGCCAACAGGGAAAACAGGACCTCCGCCCACGCCTGACGGATTTTCCCGATCATACGCTGAAATGCATGCACTGTAACCCGTTTATTCCTTCATATAGATTTCGCTGATACCCGTGAAGCCCACGTCCTTCATCACTTCGTACACTTCTTCGCTCACGTTGATGATCTTCATGGAGCCGCGCTTGTTCATTTCCTTCTGGGCGAAAAGCAATACCCGCAGCCCGGTACTGGAAATGTATTCCACTTTATCAAAATCGAAAACGAGGTTTTCCGCCGTTTCAAGCAAGGTTTTCACTTCATTGCCAAATTCGTTGGCGGTGGTGGTGTTCAGCCGGCCCTCCACGGCGATGACGGTGGTGTCCCCGTTTTCAGTCTTGGTGATTGTCATATACGTTCACTGCCTTTCATCAAATGGATAAGCGGGTTTGAATCCGCTTTGAAATCCCCTTCCTGCTTGCTTCGGTTTGTGCATTTATTATAAAACAAATCGTTCCGTTATGTCAATAGTGCGAAGTCTTTTTCACTGATTGTATAATTATTGTTCTTGCGTTTCTTGTCTATTGACGGGGCAGTTTTTGATGTTATAATGTGTTTGAAATGAGCAGAAGGGAGAGAATCGGCATGAAGCAGCGTTTCAGCCAGCGTTCCGTTTCTCTGTATCTTTCTGCCGTCATGGAAAACGCGGCCCGCTTTTTTGCGGGGCTGTTTTTTGGGTTTTTCAGCTTTAGCTTTACCTGCTTGCCCATCCGAAAGAAACAGCTCGCGTGAATGACTGAAAGCGTTCAATGAAGCGGTTCTTCCGGATGGAAGGGCCGCTTTTTGATATTGATTTTACGTTTTGAAAGGAAGGTACGAACCAATGAGCGGAAAGCAACATCTGATTTACAATCCGGAGAAGGAGTGCATGAGCCGGGACGAAATGCACGCCTGGCAGAGCGCGAAGCTTTCTGAAACCGTCAGGCGGGAATACGAAAACGTGCCCATGTACCGGGCGCGGATGGACGCGAAAGGCTTGAAGCCAGAGGATATCCGCACAATAGAAGATATAAAGTACCTTCCTTTTATGGAGAAAACCGACCTTCGGGATTATTACCCCTTTGACCTGCTGGCCTGCCCCAAATCCGAAATCGTGCGTATCCACGGTTCCTCCGGCACAACCGGCAAACCTATCGTGTCCGGCTACACCCGCAGCGACGTGAACGTGTGGAGCGAAATGATGGCCCGCACCCTCACCGCCGCAGGCTGCACCAAGGACGACGTGGTGCAGGTGGCCTATGGTTTCGGCCTGTTCACCGGCGGCTTCGGCGCATACCAGGGTGCGGATAAAATTGGGGCCATGGTGGTGCCCATGTCCAGCGGCAACACCCAGCGCCAGATCATGATGATGCAGGACTTAGGCGCAACGATGCTGTGCTGCACCCCCTCCTACGCTACCTACTTGGGCGAAACCATCCGGGAAATGGGCCTGGTGCCGGGCAAGGACATCAAGCTGAAAGCGGGCTGCTTCGGCGCGGAGCCCTGGACGGAAGCCATGCGCGTGCATCTGGAAGAGCTGCTGGGCATCGATGCCTGCGATATCTACGGCCTCACTGAAATGGGCGGCCCCGGCGTAGCCTTCAACTGCCTGGAAAAGGACGGCATGCACGTGAACGAAGACCACGTGATCGCCGAAATCATCGACCCCGCCACCGGGGAACAGCTTCCCTACGGGGAAAAGGGCGAATTGGTGTTCACCACCATTACCAAGACCGGCATGCCCATGCTGCGCTACCGCACCCACGATATTTGCAGCCTGACGGACAAGCCCTGCGCCTGCGGCCGCACCACCGTCCGCATGAGCCGCATCACCGGCCGCACGGACGATATGCTCATCATCCGCGGCGTGAATGTGTTCCCCAGCCAGATCGAAACCGTGCTGGTCAAGACCCAGGGCGTGGCGCCCCATTACATGCTGGTGGTGGACCGCGTGAACAATTCCGACACCCTGGAAGTGCAGGTGGAAATGACGGAGGAAATGTTCTCCGATACCGTGGGCCAGATCGAAAACGTGCGCCGGTATATCACGGAACAGATCAAGTCCGTGGTGGGCATTTCCGCCAAGGTCACATTGAACGCCCCCAAGTCCATGCCCCGCAGCGAAGGCAAAGCCAAGCGCATCATCGACAACCGCAAGCTTTGACCTGTTTGCACCTAAAAGGAACGCTTGAACCGAGAGTGGAGAGCGGAGAGTGGAGAGTTGAGATTGATCTTGTTTTCCACTTTTCCCTGACAATTTAATGAATGGAAAACGCAAACTAAATATATCTCAACTCTCAACTCTTAACTCTCCACTCTTTCGATTGACCATGTGATAATAGATGACAATAACAAATAATGATTAATAAATTGGGAGGAACCACCATGTTTATCAAGCAGTTATCCGTGTTTCTGGAAAACAATCCCGGCACCCTGCGGGCCATGACGGAGCTTTTGGGCCGGGGCGGCATCGACATGCTGGCCCTGTCCATCGCCGATACCCAGAGCTTCGGCATCGTGCGCACCATCATCAACAGCAGCCAGATCGACGACGCCGTGACGCTGCTCAAGGAAAACGGCTATATTTCCAAGGTGAATCACGTGATCTGCGCCTCCGTGCCGGACCGGCCCCTGGGGCTGACGGAATTGCTGTCCGTGATCGAGGAAAGCAAGCTGTCCGTGGAATACATGTATTCCTTCCTGCGGGCGGCGGAAAAAGGCACGGCCCGCATGATCCTGCGCCTGGACGACGGGAAAAAGGCGGAGCAGGTATTCGAGGAACACCGCATCAAAATGCTGAGCCAGGCCGAAGTAGACAAGATGTAAATCGCAAGCGGTTAAAGAACGCTTTAAGGCAGAGTGGAGAGTTAAGAGTTGAGAGTTGAGATGATATCATATCAATCACAAAAACATCCTGCTTTGATTGACTATATAAATCTCAACTCTCCACTCCCAACTCTCAACTCTTTTGCTGACTTAAAGCGTCCATTCGCCAAAGGAGACTGCAGGATGTCTGTATTTCAATCCCTGGAAGACGCCCGGGCGTATTTTGAAAAGGATTTGTTCGCCATGGAAAACGGCGTGGTGCTGGAAAGCGTCTCCCCCGGCGGCGCGGTTTGCAGCCTTGCGCTCACCGCCCGCCACCGGAACGCGGAAGGGGGCGTGATGGGCGGCGCGATCTTTACCCTGATCGACCTGTGCTTTGCCGCCGCGGCCAACGATATCCACAGGCCCACCGTGGCCCAGCAGGTGAGCATGAACTTTTTAAGCGCCGCCAAGGGCGAAAAGCTGACCGCCAAAGCAACCTGCCGCAAGGACGGCAAAACAAGCTGCGTGTACCAGGTGGACGTTTCCGACGATGCGGGCCGGGACGTGGCGCAGGCGGTGGTGACGGGGTTTAAGCTGTAAAGAGAGTACAGAGTTCAGTGTGCAGAGTGCAGATGATATAGTCTATAACCTTCGGAATCCGTAGTGTCTGACTATATAAATCTGTACTCTGTACTCTGAATTCTGTACTCTTTTCGTTTTCATTCTCCCTTGACGGAAGTTACAGAATCAGATCCTCCACCACGTCGTCCAGCACGGCGATGACCACGGGCTTGCCTTTATCGGCAAGATCCTGGCAGGGCAGATCGTCGGAGGAAAGGGGCGTGAGCAGTCCGCCGTGCTGCATCACAGTGAACGCGCGGGTATTGGTGATGCGGGCGGCGGCGGCCACATAGGAGCCGGTGGAGCCGGATTTATTGAAATACACGCACTTGACGCCCTTCCCGGCGCGGCCCTGGGCGTCGAACATGGCG